>NZ_JAAGPM010000055.1:0-50643 GCF_017104865.1 Burkholderia sp. Ac-20349 | reverse complement strand
CGAGCTGGCAGATGTCGACGCAGGGGCTCGCGACGGTGCTCGCGGCCGGCGTGTCCGCCCTGCTGAGCCTGCTGCTGACGACCGACCAGCTGCATGCGTGGGGCTGGCGCGTCGCGTTCTCGGTCGGCCTGCCGCACGGCCCGCCCCAGCGCGACGATTCGCGTGCGCTCGCGGCGGCACGCTTCGCACCCTTCGACATGCTGCTGGACCCGCAACGCATCGGGCGCCGACAGCTCGCGGTCGACGTCCGCGTCCAGCAACGCTCGCACTTCGTTACAGTCCATCGATCGCCTCCGATGCGGTTCCGCCAGCCGGCGTACGGCCCGGCCTGCCTTCGGCCGCCGATGCCGGCGCGCCGCCCAGCAACGCGGCGAGCTTGCGCCGGCCACGCGCCAGCCGCGACATCACCGTGCCGACCGGCACGTCCGCGATCGCCGCAATCTCGCGGTAGCTCAGGTCCTCCATCTCGCGCAGCACGAGCACCTCGCGGTATTCAGGCGGCAGCTTCGCGAGGGCCTCGTTCACGAGCCGCACGTTCTCGCCACGCAGCAGGTGCGCAAGCGGATCGTCGGTGGCCGGTTGCCAGTCGTCGGGTACGTCGGTGTCGTCGAGCGTGTCGGGCAGCGCGACCTCGTGCGCATGCGTGCGGCGACGCCATTCCGTGTACCAGGTGTGGCGCACGATCGTCAGCAGCCACGGCCGCGCATTGTCGCCGCGGCACGAATCGACGAAGCGCAGCGCGCGCATGCACGCATCCTGGACGACGTCGTCCGCATCGCCGGCACTGCCGCTCAGCCAGCGCGCGAGGTTGTACGCGGCGTCGAGATGCGGCAGCACGAGCGCGCGAAACCGCTCGCCGCGCGCAACCGCGTCGTCCGCCGACCGCTCATCGACCGCCTGTCCGGCTTGCCCCACATGGCCTCCCTGGTCCCGGCGGCCGAAGCCGCGCCCGTTCCGCGCACGGCGCCCGGACAGACCGGCAACGTGCCCGCTCGATGACCTTACCGCCGTTGCGTCGAGTTTATTCCCGCGCCGTGCGCCGGACGCGTAAAAAATCGTCGGGCGATCCGGTGGCCGTGCCGTCCGCGCCGGTTACGGCGTGGTGCTCCAGTAACCGGGGCTGGCGTAAGCGGCACGCAGGTAGTCGATGAAGTAGCGCACCCGCGCCGGCACGTAGCGCTGCTGCGGGTAGACCGCGAGGATGTCGTAGTCGGGCAGCGCATACTCGTCGAGCACGGTCTCGAGTTCGCCCGTCTCGAGCTGCGCGGCGATTTCCCACGTCGAGCGCCAGCCGAGCCCGAGGCCTTCGGCCACCCAGCGGTGCAGCAGCTCGCCGTCGTTGCAGTCGAGATTGCCCGCCACGCGCATCGTCGCGATCTTGCCGTGGCGCTGGAAATACCAGCCGCGGTTCTGCCCGCCCTGCAGGTTGAACGCGAGGCAGTTGTGCTTGAGCAGGTCGTCGAGCGACTTCGGCCGGCCATGCCGGCGGAAATACTCGGGCGTGCCGCACACGACGCGCCGGTTCGACGCGAGCTTCACCGCGACGAAGTTCGGATCGACGGCGCCGCCGATCCGGATCGACAGGTCATAGCCCTCGCGCACCAGATCGACGACGCGGTCGGTCAGGTTGAACGACAGCTGCATCTCGGGCTTGTCGACCAGAAAACCGGGTGCGTGCGGCGCGACGTGCTTGCGCCCGAACGCGGCCGGCGCGGACACGATCAGGTGCCCGCTGACCGCGCGCCGTCCGGCGGCCAGCTCGTTCTCGGCCTGGTCCCATTCGGACAGGAGGCCGCGGCAGCGCTCGAGGAATGCGGCGCCCTCCTCGCTGACCACCAGCCGCCGCGTCGAGCGGTACATCAGCTTCACGCCGAGACGCTTTTCGAGCGCGTCGATGCGCCGTCCGAGCACGACCGGCGACACCCCCTCCTCGAGCGCCGCCGCCGCGAGGCTGCCGGCATCGGCCACCCGCACGAACGTCTCGATCTGCTTGAAGCGATCCATCTCCCGTCTCCGTTCCGACACCGGCGGAAAGCCCCGTCCGGCCGTCATTCCATACTTTTAGTTTCGAAAAAAGCGACTCCGGCTGATCTTATCAAACCTTTCCTGCGTCCCTAAAGTGTTCCCAACAGACCGATTCGCAAGATCCATCACATTCAAGGAGACATTCATGGCCAAGATGAGAGCCGTCGACGCAGCTGTGCTCGTGCTCGAGAAGGAAGGCATCCAGACCGCGTTCGGCGTGCCGGGCGCAGCGATCAACCCGTTCTATTCCGCGATGCGCAAGTCCGGCGGCATCAGCCACGTGCTGGCCCGCCACGTCGAAGGCGCGTCGCACATGGCCGAAGGCTTCACGCGCGCGGCCCCGGGCAACATCGGCGTGTGCATCGGCACGTCGGGCCCCGCCGGCACCGACATGATCACCGGCCTCTACTCCGCATCGGCCGACTCGATTCCGATCCTCGCGATCACGGGCCAGGCGCCGCGCGCCCGCCTCTACAAGGAAGACTTCCAGGCCGTCGACATCGAATCGATCGCGAAGCCCGTCACGAAGTGGGCCGTCACCGTGCGCGAGCCGGCGCTCGTGCCGCGCGTGTTCCAGCAGGCTTTCCACCTGATGCGCTCGGGCCGTCCGGGCCCGGTGCTGGTCGACCTGCCGATCGACGTGCAGCTCGCCGAAATCGAATTCGACATCGACACGTATGAACCGCTGCCGGTCTACAAGCCCGCGGCTACGCGCGCGCAGATCGAGAAGGCGCTCACGATGCTCAACGACGCGGACAAGCCGCTGATCGTGTCGGGCGGCGGCGTGCTCAACGCGGCGGCGGAAGACCTGCTCGTGCAGTTCGCCGAAACGATCGGCGTGCCGGTGATCCCGACGCTGATGTCGTGGGGCGCGATTCCGGACGACCACCCGCTGATGGCCGGCATGGTCGGCCTGCAGACGTCGCACCGCTACGGTAACGCCACGATGCTCGCGTCCGACTTCGTGCTCGGCATCGGCAACCGCTGGGCGAACCGCCACACGGGCAGCGTCGAGGTCTATACGAAGGGCCGCAAGTTCGTGCACGTCGACATCGAGCCGACGCAGATCGGCCGTGTGTTCGGCCCGGATCTCGGCATCGTGTCGGACGCGAAGGCGGCACTGGAACTGTTCGTTGCCGTCGCGCAGGAATGGAAGGCGGCCGGCAAGCTGAAGGACCGCAGCGCATGGGTCGCCGACTGCCAGGCACGCAAGCGCACGCTGCAACGCAAGACGCACTTCGACAACGTGCCGGTCAAGCCGCAGCGCGTGTACGAAGAGATGAACAAGGTGTTCGGCCGCGATACCTGCTACGTCAGCACGATCGGCCTGTCGCAGATCGCCGCCGCGCAGTTCCTGCACGTGTTCAAGGCACGCAACTGGATCAACTGCGGCCAGGCCGGCCCGCTCGGCTGGACGATCCCCGCCGCGCTCGGCGTGCGTGCAGCAGACCCGAGCCGCCCGATCGTCGCGCTGTCCGGCGACTACGACTTCCAGTTCATGATCGAGGAACTGGCAGCCGGCGCGCAATTCAAGCTGCCGTACGTACACGTCGTCGTGAACAACTCGTACCTCGGGCTGATCCGCCAGGCACAGCGCGCGTTCGACATGGACTACTGCGTGCAGCTCGCGTTCGACAACGTCAATGCGCCGGAACTGAACGGCTATGGCGTCGACCACGTGGCGGTCGCGGAAGGCCTCGGCTGCAAGGCGCTGCGCGTGTTCAAGCCGGAAGAGATCGAGCCGGCGCTGCGCCAGGCGCAAACGCTCGCGGAAGAGTTCAGCGTGCCGGTGGTCGTGGAAGTGATCCTCGAGCGTGTGACGAACATCTCGATGGGCACCGAAATCGACGCGATCAACGAATTCGAGGATCTCGCCGAAAAGGCCGAGCACGCCCCGACCGCGATCTCGATGCTCGACTGAAGCGCACGACATTTTTGACTGACTGACCGACCGAAGAGGCTTAGCTCATGCCGAAGTTTGCTGCAAACCTGACCATGCTGTTCAACGAAGTGCCGTTCCTCGACCGCTTCAAGGCGGCCGCCGATGCGGGCTTCGACGCCGTCGAGTTCCTGTTCCCGTATCCGTACGCGAAAGAGGAACTCGCCGAGCGGCTCGAGACGCATCGCCTGCGCCTCGTACTGCACAACCTGCCGGCCGGCAACTGGGACCAGGGCGAGCGCGGCATCGCGTGCCTGCCCGATCGCGTCGGCGAATTCCAGGAAGGGGTCGGCCGTGCGATCGAGTACGCGAAGGCGCTGAAGGTGCCGCAGCTGAACTGCCTCGTCGGCATCCCGTCGGCGAGCACCGCACGCGACAAGACGTTCGTCACGATCGTCGACAACCTGCGCTTTGCGGCCGATGCGCTCAAGCGCGAAGGCATCCGCCTGCTCGTCGAGCCGTGCAACAGCTTCGACATCCCGGGCTTCGCGCTGAACCGCTCGTCGGAAGGGCTCGACGTGATCCGCGCGGTCGGCTCGGACAACCTGTTCCTGCAGTACGACATCTATCACATGCAGCGCATGGAAGGCGAACTGGCCGCGACGATCGAACGCAACCTCGCCTCGATCGGCCACGTCCAGCTCGCGGACAACCCGGGCCGCAACGAGCCGGGCACGGGCGAGATCAACTACGCGTTCCTGTTCGCGCTGCTCGACCGGCTCGGCTATGCCGGCTACGTCGGCTGCGAATACAAGCCCCGCACCACCACGACGGAAGGCCTCGGCTGGCTGCAAAGCGTCGCCGGCTGCGCAGCCGGTTCGGCGCGCCGCGCCGCCTGAGCACCGCCCTTTCCGCATACGCCCCTATAGGAGACTTTCACATGGCAACCATCGGTTTCATCGGCCTCGGCATCATGGGCGCGCACATGGCGCGCAACCTGCTCAAGGGCGACCACCAGCTCGTCGTGAACGGCGCATTCCCGATCCCGGACGACCTGCGCGCCAGCGCGAAGGTCGTCGCGAACTCGACCGAAGTCGCGCAGAACGCGGACATCATCATCGCGATGGTGCCGGATACGCCGGACGTGCGTAACGTGCTGTTCGCCGACGACGGCGTCGCGAAGGGTCTCTCGGCCGGCAAGCTCGTGATCGACATGAGCTCGATCTCGCCGCTCGACACGCAGGAATTCGCGAAGCAGATCAACGCGCTCGGTTGCGACTACCTCGACGCGCCGGTGTCCGGCGGCGAAGTCGGCGCACGCGAAGCGACGCTGACGATCATGGTCGGCGGCCCGGAACAGGCATTCGAGCGCGCGAAACCGCTGTTCGAGAAGATGGGCAAGAACATCACGCTCGTCGGCGACAACGGCGCGGGCCAGACCTGCAAGGTCGCGAACCAGATCATCGTCGCGCTGAACATCGAAGCGGTCGGCGAAGCGCTGCTGTTCGCCGCCCGCTCGGGCGCGGATCCGGAGCGCGTGCGCCAGGCGCTGATGGGCGGCTTCGCCGCATCGCGCATCCTCGAAGTGCACGGCGCGCGGATGACGAAGCGCACGTTCGATCCGGGCTTCCGCATCGAGCTGCACCAGAAGGACCTGAACCTCGCGCTCGACGGCGCACGCAAGCTCGGCCTCGCACTGCCGCACACGGCCAGCGCGCAGCAGCTGTTCAGCGTGTGCGCGGCGCACGGCGGCAAGGCATGGGATCACTCGGCGCTCGTGCGTGCGCTCGAGATCATGTCGAACTTCGAGATCGAGAAGACGGCAGGCTGAACGCGGGCCGCCTCGCGCGGCCGCCTTCTGTCGATGCAGCAACGCGTGGTCCGTCGCGATGACGGACACGCGAATGACACACGTGACCGGCACGGCCGGTCGCATCGATGCGCGACGCACTCGCGCATCACGGTGGGGCGCCCCGCCCTGCACTGCCGTCGGCATGCGGGACGGGGCGAAAAACGCCGCTCTGGGCTGAGAGCGGCGTGGTGGGGTCCGCAGCGGCACCCGGCGGCGCCGGGGAAGCCTTGGTCGGTCAGACGTCGTCGTCGGGTGTCCGCCTGTCGGATTTCGCGTATTACATTTCTTTACGTTCAAGCGTGCGATTTTTCATGCAATCGTCGCGCTGAACGCCTACACTTTCGCCACGCCTTTCGAGAAAACCGCCGCGCTTGCGTTCACCTCCGGTGACCGCGCCCAGCGCGGTGTTTTTTTCGCCACTTCACGGCGCGTTTTCTTTTCAACCACCTAAGGAGTGCAACGATGGGTCTTCTTTCGTTTATCAAAGAGGCGGGTGAAAAACTGCTGGGTCATGCCGACGCACAAGCAGCGGAAGATCCGAATGCCGCAAACCAGACTGCGGCCGATGCCATCAAGAACTACATCAACACGCAGGGTCTCGATACGTCGAACCTGACCGTCGCGTTCGACGGCGCGTCGCGCACCGTGACGCTGACGGGCAGCGTCGCCGACCTCGACACGAAGGCCAAGGTCAAGGTCGCGGCCGGCAACGTGCAGGGCGTCGCAGGTGTCAACGACGACGATCTGCAACCGGACGATCCGGAAGTGCAGTACCACGACGTGAAGCCGGGCGACACGCTGTCGGCCATCGCCAAGGAAGTCTATGGCGACGCGAACAAGTACCCGGTGATCTTCGAGGCGAACAAGCCGATGCTGTCGAGCCCGGACCGGATCTACCCGGGCCAGAAGCTCGTGATTCCGCCGCAGTCCTGAGCATTCCTGCCGGACTGACGGACGCAAAAAAGGCAGGCCGATGGCCTGCCTTTTTTCATGGTGACGCGCGCGGCCCGAGCCGCGCGTCTCGGTCAGCCGGTCACAGCGTATCGAACCTGCGTTGCAGTTCGTCACGGCCGTGAATGCCGTTCGCGAGCGCGAGCATCAGCAGCACGCGCGCCTTGAACGGGTTCAGCGACCCTGCGCTCACGAAGCCGAGCGCATCGTCGTTCGCGGCGCCGTTGCGCATCACGTGCCCCGACCCGACGCGCGACGCGCGCACCACCGCAACGCCCGCGTTCACCGCATCGGCCAGCGCCGCCTGCAGCGTCGCATGGATCGACCCGTTGCCCGTGCCCGCGACGACGAGACCGCGCACGCCGGCTGCGACAAGCGCGTCCACTGTCGTACGCGTCACGCCCGCATAGCTGGCGACGACTTCGACGGGCGGCCACGCAGCGGCGATCGCCAGCTGCGTGTCGCGCGAACGCGTGACACGGCGCGCGAATTCGACCCGGCCGTCCTGCACCCAGCCGAGTGCACCGAGTTCCGGCGACTGGAACGCGTCGACTGCATAGGTGCTCGTCTTCACGACATCGCGCGCGCCGTGGATCCGGTTGTTGAATGCGACCAGCACGCCCTGCCCGCGCGCGGACGGATGCGCGGCCACCGTCACCGCGTTCAGCAGGTTCAGCGGGCCGTCGGACGACAGCGCGGTCGCCGGGCGCATCGCGGCCGTCAGCACGACCGGCTTGTCGCCGTTGACGACCAGGTGCAGCGCATACGCGGTTTCCTCGAGCGTGTCGGTGCCGTGGGTGATCACGATGCCGTCGACCGCCGGATCGGCCATCAGCGCGTCGATCCGTGCGGCGAGCGTGTTCCACAGCGGCAGCGCGAGATCCTTGCTGTCGATGCTGGCGATCTGCTCGGCGTCGATGCGCGCGACGGACGCGAGCGCCGGCACCGCGTCGACCAGGAAATTGACGCCGAGCGCACCGGCCTGATAGCCGGCCGTGCTGGCCGCGTCAGGCGCGGCGCCGGCGATCGTGCCGCCGGTGGCGAGCACGGCGATGCGCGGCAGGGCCGCCGCGGACGAAGGGGATACGGAATTCGGAGTATTCATGGCCGCGATTGTAAAGGCTTGCGGCCGGGATCCGGCAGGTTCCGGCGCGACGGTCGAGGCCGGCCGGCGCACCTCATGGTTTGTCCCGATCGTCCGGCCGGGTACGCCGTCAACGGCCGTGGTATCCGCAACGTTATAGGAAGTGCCGTTTTGGTGTTTTCACATTGATTTGCCATAATCGGTGCGCGCGGCGCGATGCGGCCCTATCCCCATCGCGCGGTGCTTCGTGACGGCGTCGATAACACGCAATTCACCCCATGGGAGTGTCGAAATGAAAATTCAATCGCTCGTAGCCGCAGTGCTTCTCGGCGGCATGCTGGCTTCCCCCGCGTTCGCGGCGAACAGCCAGCAGGACAAGATGAAGGCCTGTAACACGCAGGCAGCCGGCAAGACGGGCGACGAACGCAAGGCGTTCATGAAGGATTGCCTGTCGGCGAAGCCCGCGAAAGCAATGTCGCAGCAGGAAAAGATGAAGGCGTGCAACACGCAGGCCACCGGCAAGAAGGGCGACGACCGCAAGGCGTTCATGAAGAGCTGCCTGAGCAGCCAGCCGGCCGCCTGAGTCCCGGCGCTCCCGTCTCGAATGCCGCGCACCGCTTCGGCGGGCGCGGCATTTTTGTTTTCGTTGCACGCGCATCGACGCACCCCGCCCCCGCGCTTTTGCCACGCCTCCCGCCCCGCTTTCCCGGCCCGCCGGACCTGCACCGCCACATGGTGCGGCAATTCGCCGCGTTTTCTTCTATGATGGCTGCAACGCGGCCCATCCAAGTACAAGAAGCGCCATCGGGCCGCCCTCGAGACAGACGCGTACGCGCGTCAAACGGAGGCATGGATGGCATGGAGACAACACCGCTGGTTCCGCCGCTGGCTGATCGTGATCGTATTCTGGGCCGTGCCCGTTGCGATCGTCGCCGTGCGCGAGATCCGCGAGGAAATGGCGTACAACAAGGCGGACCTGCAGCTCGCGCTGACCACCTGGCAGCTCACCGACGCGCAGCAGGCAGCCGGCGCCGCCGCGAAGTGCCACGGGGATCCTGACGAGGCGCGCGCGGCCGGCTGCCCGGCCGACGTGCTCGCCGCCAATGCGCCGCGCCAGCAGGCGGCCCGCGACGAATACGTGGTGCGCCGCAGCACGCTCGCGAGCTACCTGTGGCATGCGTTCGTCGGCTACTGGGTCGTGCCGGCCGCGTTCCTGTTTGCCTGCGGCGTCGTGATCGCGCTGATCCGCCGCGCGCTGCGCCGTCCCCCGATCAAGCCGCCTGTTCCGCCCGTCACGCACTGATGCGCGCGGCCGGCGCCGCCGCCCGTCCGACCGCCGTGTTTCCCGCATGCCGACCCGACCTCGGCGCGCGGGCGCCGCTTCGTCCGTTGGCGCGCCGCGACATCCCCGCGCGATTTGACGCTTTTTCACGTCGCAACGAAAAGAGGCTGTAATCCGCTGTGATATAACTGCCGACGTGATCCGCTCCCTGAGCGAGACTCACTCCGAACATCATCCGATGGAGAAGAACGATGCAAAAACGGAATCTTGTGCTGAAAGCCGCCGCTGCGCTCATCGTCGGTAGCCTCGCGCTCACCGGTTGCACCACCACCCCGGACAAGCCGGACAACGCCGCAACCAACGCGTCGAAGCGCCAGGCAATCGACTCGAGCGTCGACGCCACGCTGTCGCGCATGTACTCCACGGTCAAGGGTTCGCGTGAACTCGTCGCGAAGTCGCGCGGCGTGCTCGTCTTCCCGGACGTGATCCAGGCCGGCTTCATCGTCGGCGGCCAGTCGGGCAACGGCGCACTGCGCGTCGGCGGCAGCACGGTCGGCTACTACAACACGTCGTCGCTGTCGGTCGGCCTGCAGGCCGGTGCGCAGTCGAAGGCAATCGTGTTCCTGTTCATGACGCAGGAAGCGCTCGACGAATTCCGCGGCTCGGACGGCTGGGCAGCCGGCGCCGGCGCGTCGGTCGCGCTCGTGAAGATGGGCGCGAACGGCGCGGTCGACACGACCACGGCCACCGCACCGGTCCAGGTCATCGTGCTGACGAACGCGGGCCTGATGGGCGACGTGTCGATCAACGGCACGAAGGTCTCGAAGCTGAAGATCTGACGCTGACGCACTGCCCGTGCGCACGGCGCGCGGGCCATGCGCAAACGGCGATGTCCTTGCGGGCATCGCCGTTTTTTTATCCGCGCGCGTGCTGCGCCATGAACGTCAGGTCGTCGAGTCGATCACCTTGAAGCGCGAGCGCTTCTGCGCGCGGATCACCGACTGGTAGACGTCGACATACTGCTGCGCCATGCGGCGCGACGTGAAGCGCGCCTCGAAGCGCTGCCGCACACGCGCACGCGGCAGCAGGTGCAGCCGGTTCACGGCGGCCACCGCGCTGATTTCATCCTCGACGATGAAACCCGACACGCCCTCGTCCACCACTTCGGGCACCGCGCCGCGATTGAACGCGATCACCGGCGTGCCGCACGACATCGCCTCGATCATCACGAGGCCGAACGGCTCCGGCCAGTCGATCGGAAACAGCAGCGCATGCGCGCCCGACAGGAATTCGGCCTTCTGGTGATCGGCGATCTCGCCGATGTATTCGACGTGCGGCAACGCGAAGAGCGGCTTGATCTCGCGCTCGAAGTATTCCTGGTCGGCCGAATCGATCTTCGCGGCGATCTTGATCGGCAGCCCGCACTGGCGGGCGATGCGGATCGCCGTGTCGACCCGCTTTTCCGGCGAGATGCGGCCGAGGAACGCGAGATAGCGCGGCTCGACGGGCTGCGGCATGTACAGCGTATCGGGCAGCCCGTGATAGACGGTCGTCAGCCATTTCGCCTGCGGCAGCGGCTGGCGCTGCGCGTTCGAAATCGAGATCACCGGCGCCGTGTTGAACGTGTCGAACACCGGCTGCTGCTCGGGCAGGTCGAGCCGGCCGTGCAGCGTCGTCACGTAAGGCGTTTCCTGCCGGTTGAAGACCGAGAACGAGTAGTAGTCCATGTGGAAATGGAGCACGTCGAAATCCTTCGCGCGGCGCGCGACCGTCTCCATCAACAGCATGTGCGGCGCGACCCGGTCGCGGATCGACGAATCGAGCCGCAGCGCACGCGGCCAGACCGGCTCGAGCTTCGCCCGCGTCGTCGAATCGCCGCTGGCGAACAGCGTCACATCATGGCCGAGCTCGACGAGCGCCTCGGTGATGTACGACACGACACGCTCCGTGCCGCCGTACAGCTTCGGCGGCACCGATTCGGTCAGCGGCGCGATCTGGGCAATTCTCATGGTCCACGTCTCCTGTGTCCTGTCCGTTGCGGCACGACCGGGGACGTATGCGCTTGCGCAACCCGCTCGCCCCCATACGGCACCGGCCGGCACGGCGCCAGCCAGATATCTCATTATTATTCGCGATCCCGCTGCCCGGGACCGCCCGTCTTGCATTTTATGGGTGTTGTTACAGGCAGGATACATTCCGCCTGCCGGACCGATCCGGCCCCAACGCGGCCATCACGCCCGCACGCAGGCCGCCCCCGCTCGTCAGCGCGACGGCCACTTCCATGCCGGCAGGTCGCGCGTGTCGGCATCGACGAGCCCCGTCGCGCCGAGCCGCTTGTCGAGCACCAGCGATTCGCAGCCGGCCTCGCGCTCGAGCGTCGCGATGAGCCGCGCCGCGTGCGACACGACGAGCACCTGCGAACGCCGCGCCGCCTGCGCGATCAGGCGGCCGAGCGCAGGCAGCAGATCGGGGTGCAGGCTCGTCTCCGGTTCGTTCAGCACCATCAGCGCCGGCGGCCGCGGTGTCAGCAGCGCGGCCGCGAGCAGCAGGTAGCGCAGCGTGCCGTCCGACAGCTCGGCCGCCGCAAGCGGCCGCAACAGCCCCGGCTGGCGCATCAGCACGTCGAAGCGGCCACGGCCGCCCGGATTGTCGATCTCGACCGACGCGCCGGGAAACGCGTCGTCGAGCGCCGCATCGAGTGCCGCGCCGTCACCGATTTCGCGGATCGTCTGCAACGCGGCGGCCAGGTCGGCGCCGTCGTCCGCGAGCACCGGCGTATGGGTGCCGATATGCGACTGCCGCGCCGGCGCCTGCGCATCGGTCCGGAAATGGTCGTAGAACCGCCACGAGCGTATCCGCTCGCGCACCGCGATCATCTCGGGCGCGCCGGTCGGATCGGCGAACTCGGTCATCATGCTGTCGAAGCTGGCCACCGGCTGCGGAATCGTCTGCCAGTCGCCCGACGCGGTGCGCGCGCGGATCTGCGCGCCCTGCCGGTCCACCAGCAGCGTCGATGGGCGCAACAGCGCGCCGCCCCAGATGCACTCGCGCTTGACCACCGGATCGAGCGAGAACTGCGAGCTGCTCGGGATCGGCATGCCGAGATCGATCGAATAGCCGAAATCGTCGCAGGCGAAGCCGAGCTTCAGGCTCACGGGCCCCTTGCGTACCGTGCCGGTGACCGGTGCGTCGCCATCCAGCATCGCCCGCGAGAAGCGCTCGGGGCCCGCCCACAGCGTCGACGGCAAGCCGCCTTCGCGGGCCAGCGACGGGATCACGCGCCCCTGTGCGGTGTCGGCAAGCAGCCGCAGTGCGCGGTACACGCTCGACTTGCCGCTGCCGTTCGGGCCCGTGACGACGTTGAGCGCCGCGAGCGGCACGATCAGCTCGCGCAGCGAGCGGTAATTGGCGATGGCGAGCGTGTTCAGCGCGGTCATGACGATGGAGGGTGAGCATGCGGGCCGCGTTCAGCGGCCTTCGGCAGCGTGCGGATCGGCCGCGGTGTTGGCCGCCGTGCTGGCGGCAGGCGGCCGCGCGTGCGGCCGTTCGGGGTTCGGCTCATCCGGCGCCGATTCGTGCGGATACAGCTCCATCCGGCTGCGCGGCAGGCATTGCGGATAGCGGTCCTGCAGGTACGCGATCAAGCCTTCGCGCACGCGGCAGCGCAGATCCCAGCACGACGACGAATCGGCCGCGCTGACGAGCGCGCGCAACTGCATCGCACGCTCCGTCGCGTCGGTCACCTGCAGCACCTGCACGCGGCCGTCCCACTCGGGCGCCGCATGAACGAGCCGCGCGAGCTCCTCGCGCAGCGGTGCGAGCGGCGTGCGGTAATCGACCGACAGGTAGACGGTGCCGATGATTTCCGAGCTGCTGCGCGTCCAGTTCGTGAACGGGTTCTCGATGATCCACTGCAGCGGCACGACGAGGCGCCGCTGGTCCCACAGCCGCACCGACACGAACGACCCGGTGATTTCCTCGATGCGCCCCCACTCGCCCTGGATCACGACCACGTCGTCGAGCCGGATCGGCTGCGTGAGCGCGATCTGCAGCCCGGCGATCAGGTTGCCGAGCACCGGCCGTGCGGCGATACCGGCGACCAGACCCGCGACGCCGGCCGACGCCAGCAGGCTCGCGCCGACCTGGCGCACGTTCGGGAACGTCATCAGCGCGGCGCCGGTACCGATGATCACGATCAGCACCATCACGGTCCGCACGAGCACCCTGGCCTGCGTATGGATGCGCCGGGCCTGGAGGTTGTCGGCGGTATCGATCGGATGCGCCTGGATGATGGCGTCGCCGACGCCGGCGGCGAGCCGCACCAGCAGCCACGTGAGCGACACGATGGAGCCGACCGCCGCCGCCGTGCGCATGCCGCGCACGAACGACATGCCGTCGTCCGCCTGGACCCACAGGAATTCGAGCGCCAGCAGCGCGAGCACGACGAGCGACGGTCGGTCGATGTAGCGCAGGATCGCGCTCATCAACGGATACGGCTGCGCGATGCGCTTGACGATGCGTGCGCCGAGACGGTGCACGATCGTGACGACCAGTATGACGATGACCGACACGCCCAGCGTGCCGAGCCACGAATGGAGCGGCGCATCGGTGATGCGCTGCAGTTCCTCGATTGAAATCATCGGCGCCCGTGGGTGATGAGGCGCGCACGCCTCGTCCTGGATGCGTCGGCGACGTCCGGGCCACGCGCAGGCCCCGGACACGGCGTCAGATCAGTTGCCGCTCCTGCAGGGAAACGCCTTGCCGAGACCGAGCGACACCGCGGTGCTCGCGTTGTAGTCGGCCAGCTTCGGATTTTCCGCGATGTACTTGCGCACCGCGTCGGTCATCTGCTGCGCCCGGATGTCGGGCGGCAGGCAGAAGTACTGGCCGACCCGCGGCCCGGTCGTGCCGCCGATCGCGTCGATGGTGTTGTAGACGCCATCGGCGGCGCCTTCGATGTAGGCCGCGCACGACGCCCGCGACTTGACGTCCGTCTTCGCGCACAGCCGGTCGAGATCCGCGCCCGTGAAAGCCGCCGCCGACAACGGCACGGCAAACGCCGCGGCACAAAACATTGCGCGCAACATGGTGTTCCTTATGTCAATGCGGCCCGAGACCGCCTGCTGCCTTGGCCGGCGCGGCGCCGGGACGCCCTGCTCCGGCCGGAATCCGGCCGGGCGGGCACCGTCTGCCGCACCGAAAACCGTCATTTTGCACTCTTTTGTGCATCTGCCGGCGCCGATCCACCCACGCGCTCGGTCCGCTTGCTCAGGATGTCGATCGCGTCCGGCGCCTTGTAGTGCTTCGCGAATTCGAGCGCGGTGATGCCGAGCTGGTTCTTCACCTGCGGGTCGGCGCCCTGGTCGAGCAGCAGGTTGACCGTCGACGCATGGTTGCCGCGTGCCGCCATCATCAGCGGCGTCGTGCCGTTCGGCGACGCGGTATCGATATACGCGTCGTGGTCGAGCAGCAGCTTCACCACCGCGTCCTGGCCGTTGGTGGCCGCATAGTGCAGCGGCGCCCAGCCCTTCTTGCTGACTTCCGCACCCTTGTCGATCAGCAGCTTGGCGAGGCCGACATCGCCGTTCAGCGACGCGAGCATCAGCGCGTTTTCACCGGCCTTGTCTTCCTTCTCGAGATCGACGTTCGGCGTCGTGGCAAGCGCCGCCGCGACCTTGTCGGACTTCTCGCGCGCGGCGATCACGATCAGCGGGTCGCCGTTCGGCGCAATCGTGTTCGGGTCGAGCTTGCCGCTCTTGAGCTGCTTGCCGATATCGGCGATGTCGTCGAACTTGACGGCCTTGACGATCGCATCGAGCGATTCGGCATGCGCGCCGGCTGCCGCGAACAGGCCGCTCGCGACGAGCGCGGCGGCAACGAGTGCACGTTTCGGCAGAGGGTTGATCGGCTTCGTCATTGTTGTGGGCTCCTTCCCTGGGTTGTCGGCTGCGCGCACGTCGTTAGCGGGCGATCTTGAACAGCCGGAAAAAGTTCTGCGTCGTCGCGTCGGCCAGCGCCTCGACGGCGATGCCGCGCTCGGATGCGATAAAGCGTCCGACATGGCTGACGTACGCAGGTTCATTCGGCTTGCCGCGATACGGCACCGGCGCGAGGTACGGCGAGTCGGTCTCGATCAGCAGCCGGTCGAGCGGCACGCGCCGCGCGACGTCCTGCACGTCGGTCGCGTTCTTGAACGTGACGATGCCCGACAGCGAGATGTGGAAATTCTGTGCGAGCGCCTGCTCGGCCACCGGCCACGGCTCGGTGAAGCAGTGCATCACGCCGCCCGGCACGTCCGCGCGCTCCTCGCCCATGATCCGCAGCGTGTCCTCCGACGACGAGCGCGTGTGGATGATCAGCGGCTTCATCGTCGCGGTCGCCGCACGAATGTGCGTGCGAAAGCGTTCGCGCTGCCATTCCATGTCGGCGATCGAGCGGCCTTCGAGACGGTAGTAGTCGAGGCCCGTTTCGCCGATCGCGACGACCTTCGGGTGCGCGGCCAGCTCGACGAGCTCCGCGAGCGTCGGCTCGCGCATGTCCTCGTGATCGGGATGCACGCCGACCGACGCATAGACGTTGTCGTGCGCGTCCGCGATCGCCAGGACCTCCGGCAGCGTCTCGAAATCGACGGATACGCACAGCGCGTGCGTGACGTCGTGCTCGCGCATGTTCTCGAGAACGGCCGGCAGGCGGTCGGCCAGGCCCTTGAAATTGATATGGCAGTGAGAGTCGACGAACATCGTGTTTCCTAATACGTAAGGCGGGCGCTCATGCGCGCGCCGGCATGCGGCAACGGGCGGCGTTCGCGGGCCGGCCGGCCACGGTCGCATCGCGGCGTGGGCCGGTCATCGTTTCGCAATCCGCGAGAAACAATGCCGGATCACGCGAACATTTCCCGGTATCCGAGAAACAATTCCTCGAATACGAGCCGCGCGTTGAGCGGATGGTTCTCGACCGTCCGCTGCCGCGTCACGGCCTTCATGAAGCGGGCGAACGCGTTCGCATCGACCGCCTCCGCGCAACGCGCGAGCGCCGCCGCGTGCATCGGGAAATAGCGCGGCGCGCCCGCCATCCGCTGGGCAAGCAAATCGTACAGCCAGCGCTGCAGCCAGCCGAGCACCAGCGGCACCGGCAGCTTCTGCAGCGTCTCGCCGCACGCGAACGGATCGCAGGCCGCACCGGCCGCGAGCTGCCCGAGCGTGTAGTCGCGCAGCGGGCGGTTCTCGTCGCTTGCGAGCGCCAGCGCGGCGAGCGGCGCGCCGCCTGCCTCGGCAAGCAGCGCGGGCGCATGCTCGACGCCCTGCGCGGCCAGCCAGGCCGCGGCCGCGTCGGGCGCCGGCACGGTCATCGGCCACTGCCGGCAGCGGCTGATGATCGTCGGCAGCAGCCGGTCGATGCGCGCCGACACGAGCAGGAACACGACGCCGGACGGCGGTTCCTCGAGCGTTTTCAGCAACGCGTTCGACGCGGCGACGTTGAGCGCCTCGGCCGGATACAGCACGACGACGCGCGCGCCGCCGCGGTGCGAACCGACCCCGCAGAAGTCGAGCAGCGCACGCACCTGCTCGATCTTGATTTCCTTGCTCGGCGCCCGCGTCTTCTTGCCGCCTTCGTCCGCGTCGGCCGCCTTCGCGTCGTCCGCGGCGCCCGGCGCCTCGCCCGCCAGCGCCTCGGGCAGCACGATCCGGTAGTCCGGATGGTTGCCCTGCGAGAACCAGGTGCAGGCCGCGCAGGTGCCGCACGGCTCGCCGTTCGGCTGCGGCGATTCGCACAGGAAGCCCTGCGCGAGATGCTGCGCGAACTGCAGCTTGCCGATCCCGGCCTGGCCATGCAGCAGCAGCGCGTGCGGCCATTGTGCACGCAGCTGCTGCAGGCGGTTCCAGTCGTCGGTCTGCCACGGATAGATCATGTGGTGCGTTCCTTGCGAATTACAGCGCGGCGAGCACGCGGTCGAGCTGCTGGCGGATTTCGGGGATCGTCTGCGTCGCGTCGACGATCGCGAAGCGGTGCGGCGCCTCTTCCGCACGCCGCAGGTATTCGCCGCGCGTGCGCGCGAAGAACGCGTCGGACTCGCTTTCGAACTTGTCGGGCATGCGCGCGGCGCCGCGGCGCTCGCTCGCGACCTGCGGCGCGACATCGAACAGCACCGTCAGGTCGGGCTGGAAGCCGCCCTGCACCCAGCGCTCGAGCGTCTCGAGCTTGTCGCGCGGCAGCCCGCGGCCGCCGCCCTGGTACGCGAACGTCGCATCGGTGAAGCGATCGGACACGACCCAGTCGCCGCGCGCGAGCGCCGGCTCGATCACAAGCGCGAGATGCTCGCGGCGCGCGGCGAACATCAGCAGCGCTTCCGTCTCGAGATCCATCGGCTGGTTCAGCAGGATTTCGCGCAGTTTCTCGCCGAGCTGCGTGCCGCCCGGCTCGCGGGTGACGACGACCTGCCGGCCAGCCGCAGCCAGCTTGCCCTGGAGGCGTTCGCAGAACCATTGCAGGTGGGTGGTCTTCCCCGCCCCGTCGATCCCTTCGAACGTGATGAATTTACCGCTCGCCATTATTGACCTCGTATGTACTTGTCCACGGCCTTGTTGTGGTCGCCGAGCGTGTCCGAGAACACGCTCGTGCCATCGCCTTTCGCGACGAAATAGAGCGCGCTCGTCTGTGCCGGATTGATCGCCGCCTGCAGCGCGGCCACCCCCGGCAACGCGATCGGCGTCGGCGGCAGCCCGCGTCGGGTGTAGGTATTGTAAGGAGTGTCGGCCTGCAGGTCGCGCTTGCGCAGACGGCCGTCGTACGCGTCGCCGAGCCCGTAGATCACCGACGGATCGGTCTGCAGCGGCATGCCGATGCGCAGCCGGTTCGCGAATACGGCCGCGACGAACGCGCGATCGGCCGCGTGGCCCGTTTCCTTTTCGACGATCGACGCGATCGTCAGCGCTTCGTAAGGCGTCTTGTACGGCAGCCCCGGCACGCGTGCCGCCCAGGCCTCGTCGAGACGCGTCTGCATCAGATGGTACGCGCGCCGGTAGATGTTCAGGTCGCTCGTGCCCTTGTCGAACAGATAGGTGTCGGGGAAGAACAGCCCCTCGCCGCTGCCGCGCTGCACCGCGTTGTCCGACGCGCCGATCGCGCGCAGCAGCTCGGCATCGCTCATGCCTGCCGTCGCGTGCGCAAGATCGGGGTTCGTGTCGAGTTCCGCGCGCATCCGCTTGAAGGTCCAGCCTTCGATGATCGTCGCGACATACTCGTTCACGTCGCCGCGCGCGATCTTCTGCAGGACCTCGTAAGGCGTGATGCCGGTCTTGAATTCGTAGTTGCCGGACTTGAGCCGGCTCGACAGCCCGAGCACGCGCGTCATCGCGACGAAACCGAACGGCTCGACCGGTACGCCGCCGCGCTTGAGCTGCAGCGCGACGCTCTTCACGGTGCTGCGCGGCTTGATCGTGACGTCGAGCGATGCCGAACCCAGCAGCAGCGGCCGGGTTGCCCAGTAATACCCGCCGCCCGCGCCGGCAGCGGCCACAACGACGGCCAGCGCCACGATCGTCGCGGCGCATTTCTTCAGTAGGGACATGGAAACGTGACTCAGGTAAGACCCATATAATACTTGCTCGCCTTCGTCAAAGTCAGGGTTGACTGTTCCCTCATTCCATGAGCACATCGTTCGTTTCACCGGCTGCCCAGGCCGCACCTGCCTCGCTCCCCGTTTTCCCCCGCCCGTCCGCCGCCGATTTCGACGCGCCGGGCGCCTGCATGCCGCTGCCGCAGTTCGGCGTGATCGACGTGGCCGGCGACGACGCCGCGACGTTCCTGCACAGCCAGCTCACCAACGACATCGAACATCTCGACGCCGCGACTGCGCGGCTGTCCGGCTATTGCTCGCCGAAGGGCCGTCTCCTCGGCTCGTTCCTCACGTGGCGCGCCGGCCACGGCGTGCGCCTGCTGGTGTCGAAGGACGTGCAGCCCGCCGTGCAGAAGCGGCTGTCGATGTTCGTGCTGCGCGCGAAAGCGAAGCTGACCGATGCAAGCGACGCGCTCGCGGTGGTCGGGTTCGCGGGTGACGTGCGCGACGCGCTGTCGGGCATCTTCGACGCGCTGCCGGACGGCGTGCACGTGAAGGTCGACGGCCCCGCCGGCACGCTGATCCGCGTGCCCGATGCGGCAGGCCGCAAGCGCTACCTGTGGATCGGCCCGCGCGCGGAAGTCGACGCACGCATCGCCGCGCTCGGCGATACGCTGCCGGTCGTGTCGCCGGCCGTATGGGACTGGCTCGACATCCGCGCGGGCGAACCGCGCATCACGCAGCCTGCCGTCGAACAGTTCGTGCCGCAGATGGTCAACTTCGACGTGATCGACGCCGTTAACTTTCGCAAGGGGTGCTACCCGGGCCAGGAAATCGTCGCGCGCAGCCAGTACCGCGGCACGATCAAGCGCCGCACCGCCCTCGCGCACATCGCCGGCGAGACCGATACCGTGCATGCCGGCGTCGAGCTGTTCCACAGCGACGATCCCGGCCAGCCGTGCGGGATGATCGTCAACGCGGCGGCCGCGCCCGCGGGCGGTGTCGACGCGCTCGTCGAGATCAAGCTCGCCGCGCTCGACAACGGCACGGTGCACCTCGGTTCGGCCGACGGCCCGGCGCTCGCGTTCGATACGCTGCCGTACGCGTGGCCGACGGAAGCGTGACGCACTGACAACCCGTTCGCGCGCCGGCTCGCGAGTCGCAGCCGGCGCCCGATGTTTCCTGCGAGAGATTCACCCGATGTGTCTGATTGCCTTCGACTGGCAGCCCGATGCCGCCGCCGGTCCCGTCTTTACCCTCACCGCCAACCGCGACGAGTTCTTTCGTCGGACCAGCGCGCCGCTCTCGTGGTGGGAAGATGTACCGGGCGTGCTGGCCGGCCGCGATCTCGAAGCGGGCGGCACATGGCTCGGCGTATCGCGCGACGGCCGTTTCGCCGCGCTGACGAACTACCGCGCGCCGTTCGACATCCGCGCGGGTGCCCCCACCCGCGGCAAGCTCGTGTCCGATTTCCTCGGCGGCCCATCCGTTGCGCCGCTCGACTACCTCGGGCAGCTGGCCGAGCATGCGGCCGTCTACAACGGCTTCAACCTGCTCGTCGGCGACTGGCGGCGGCGTGAACTGGCGTGGCTCTGCAATCGCGCACCCGAAGGCGAAAGCAGTGTCGCCGCACCGGTCGCGATCGCGCCCGGCGTGCATGCGCTGTCGAATGCGCGGCTCGATACGCCCTGGCCGAAAGTGGTACGCAAGCGCGCGGAACTCGGCACGCTGCTCACCGACAATCCGACCCCGTCGCTCGACGAACTGATCGCGCTGATGCGCGACCCGCATGTCGCGGACGACGACGCGCTGCCGCACACGGGCATTCCGATCGAGCGCGAGCGTGCGCTGTCGGCCGCGTTCATCGAGACCCCCGAATACGGCACGCGCGGTACGACCGCGCTGCGCGTCACGATGAAGGAAGGCGTGCGGCTGACGGTTGAGATCAAGGAACGCTGCGACGACGACGGCTCGCACCGCACCGTCCGCCCGGGCACGTTCGAGCGCGCGTTCACGTTCGACCTCGACGCGACCCCGCCGCGCTGAGCACGCGAGCGGGCGCCGCGCTACGGCGCGCGCGCCATCTCGACGTGCGGCACGCCGGCTTCGACGAACGGTTCACCGACTGCCGCGAAGCCGTGCCGCAGGTAGAACGACACGGCCGAATCCTGCGCATAGAGCCGCACGACGATTTCACCGCGCCGCCGCGCCACATCCAGCAGCGCGTTCAGCACGGCTGACCCGACACCCTGCCCGCGCGCGTCGGCCAGCACCGCGACGCGGCCGATCGTGCCTGACGGCAGCAGCCGCCCGGTCGCGACCGCACGGCGGACGCCCGTCGACGCATCGATCCGGTATGCCACCGCATGCAGCGACAGCAGATCGTCGTCGTCGAGCTCCCATTCCGGCGGAATCTGCTGCTCGCGCACGAACACTGCATCGCGGATCCGCGCGGCGTCGCCGCCCAGTGCCGTCCAGTCACCCGTTTCCACCACGCCGTCCGTCATCGCTGCTCTCCACGCGGCGCGCTCGCCGTCAAGCGCCCGTCGTCAAACGTCGTCGAATGCGGCTTTCAGCGCCGCGACCGCGTCGGCATGCGCGGCCCGTACCTCCGGCACGTAGCCGCCCATCTTGAAGAACTCGTGGATCATCCCCGCGTAGCAGACCAGCGTGACCGCGTTGCCCGCCGCACGCAACTTCTCCGCATAGGCGGCGCCCTCGTCGCTCAGCGGATCGTATTCGGCCGTCGCGATCCACGCTGGCGCGACGCCCGCGAACGACGGCGCTTCGCGCGTGCCGTCGAGCGGCGCAAAACGCCAGTCGTCTCGGTCCGCCCGATCGCGCACGTATTGTGTGAAGAACCACTGGATCGTGTCCTGCGTCAGCAGGTAGCCGTTCGCGAGCCGTGCGTGCGATTCGGTATCCTGGAAGCCCGTCACGCCCGGGTAGATCAGCATCTGCAGCGCCAGGCGAATGCCTGCGTCGCGCGCGAGCACCGCGCAGACGGTCGCGAGCGTGCCGCCCGCGCTGTCGCCACCGACCGCCAGCCGTTCGGCATCGATGCCGAACGTGGCGGCCTCGCGATGCAGCCATTGCAATGCGTCGTCGGCGTCATTCACGGCGGTCGGGAACCGGTGTTCGGGCGCGAGCCGGTAGCCGACCGACAGCACCGCACACTGCGCATCGTGTGCGAACATCCGGCACAGTGCATCGTGCGTGTCGACGCTGCCGACCGTGAAGCCGCCGCCGTGGTAATAGACCAGCGCGGGCAGCGGCTCCGCCAGGCTCGGCGCGACCGGCAGGTACAGCCGCGCACCGATCGTGCGGCCGTCGCGCGTCGGCACGACGCATTCCTCGACCGAATGCATCGGCGCCGATGCGACGTCGAGGATCGGCGCGCTCTTCTCGTACGCGGCGCGCGCCTGCTGCGGCGTCTGGTGGTGATAGGACGGACGTTTCGCACGCTCGATCATGTCGAGCACCTGGGCGATCTTCGGATTCAGCGGCATCGGTTGAGGACGGCGCCTGCGCGACGCCGTGAACGGACAAGCGTGCATGATGCCATGCGCGCGTCGTGCGAGCGTGGCGCGCCGCGCGTTTCGAAATTCCGGTGCGCCAATGCGCTCCATAAAACAAAACGGCCCTGCCTGTGAAGAGGCAGGGCCGTGCGTCCGGGCGCTTACGCGTCGCTCGGGCCGGGCTGAGCGTCCGGCGCCGTGCGCGAGCGTTGCCGCTTGATGTCGCGGCCCACCGCGAGCCGCCGCATGTACTTGAACGTACCGAGCGCCTTCGCGACGAAATTGCCGTCGCTGTCGCGCACTTCGCCTTCGCAGTAGGCCATCGTTGTCGAGCGATGCATCACGCGTCCGTAAGCGCGCAACTCGCCGCGCCCCGGCTGCATGAAGTTCACCTTCATCTCGACCGTGACGACGCCGATACCGTCGTCGGTCAGGCTGCGCGCCGCCATCGCAAGCGCGATGTCCGCGAGCGTCATCGTCACACCGCCGTGCGCGATGCTCCATGTGTTCATGTGCCGTTCTTCGAGCGGCAGCACAATCTCGCTGGCGCCGTCCTTCGCGGACACGAGCTGCACACCGAGCATGTCGACGAACGGGCTTTCGATCGACGGGCCGTCCGTCGGGGTTGCCGCGTCGCTCATCGTGCGATGTCGACGATGTAGTCGACGCATTCGCGCGACTCGGCCACCGCGACGACGAATTTCTTCACTTCCTGGTGAACCGGGTGCACCTGGTAGGCGTCGAGCGCGGCCTTGTCCGTGAAATCGGACACGAGCACGATGTCGGCGGTGGCGTCGAGGCCCGGCGTCGCCACGCCGACGTCGATCTGCAGCGTGCCCGGCACGAGGTCGCGGCAGCCTTCGAGCTTTTCCTTCAGCTTCAGCGCGTTCTGGGCGCGCGTCGCGCCTTCGGCCGATTCCTTCAACTTCCACATGACGATATGTCGGATCACTTCGGTTGCTCCTGTTCGTTCTGGTTCGGCGACTTGCCTGTCACCCTTGCCAATCGGGCATCTTACGCCCTTTCGCCGTTTGCTCGCGTTCGCTGGAAATTGCGTCCGGCCGAGAAAGGTGCGGGTAATGAAGCGGGTATCGTTTCGATCACCCGACGACGATACCGGCTTTGTCACCGTGCCACTTGACGACAACAAGATCCGACAAGCAAAGGCAGACGACAAGCCTACCAAACTTGCCGGCTTCAATGGACTGGATCTGTCGGTGAATCCGTCCGGCTCCAGGCTCAGGCGAGACAAGTACAGAATGGCCGGGAAAGAGAATCTCTTTGCCATCGGCGAATATCGCAGCATCAGCCTTCAAGACTCGTGCTGAATGCGACGGTGCCCGCGAGTTCGTCAAGAAGGGACTGCACCCATCCCATATGCGACAGGACGTCCTGTCGGCGCGGCTCAACGAAGGCAAAGCACGTTTTCGAGCACTCAGCGACGAGTGGCTGGAGAAGAAGTGAACGACGTGGACTGAGCGACTCTTTGGCGAGATGCTGCGCATGCTCGAAACCGATGCGTACCTGTACATCGGGAACCGCCCCGTGCGCTCAGTCACCGCAAACGATGTGCTCGCTTTGATGTCGCGGCGAAGAGCGTGGCCCCCCTTCCCTAGCGAATTTGGCGACCGATGCCCACCTACCCAGCACTACAACCGTCAACGGCCTGAACCGTCACACCGAGCGACCGAATCCGCACCCAAAGCATCACCGTCATATAGAATGGTGCGCTTTGCCCGTACTCCTATGTGGTTCAAGAACCTTCAGCTTCATCGTCTTCCGGCACCTTGGGCCGTTACCCCCGATCAGATGGAAAAATGGCTGGCGCCCCACGCGTTTCAGCCGGGCAACAGCGTCGAGATGCAGAGCCACGGATGGGCGTCGCCGCGTGACGACGGCGCGCTCGTGTATTCGATCAACCGGCAGATGTTGCTGACGTTTCGTGCCGAGAAGAAGCTGCTCCCGGCGTCGGTCGTCAATCAGGTGACCAAGGACCGCGCGCTCGAAGTCGAGGAGCAGCAGGGCTTCAAGGTAGGGCGAAAGCAGATGCGCGAACTCAAGGAGCAGGTGACCGACGAACTGCTCCCGCGCGCATTCACCATTCGCCGCGATACCCGCGTGTGGATCGATACGGTGAACGGCTGGCTCGTCATCGATGCGGCGTCACAGGCGCTTGCCGACGATGTTCGCGGCCTGCTCGTCAAATCGATCGATCAGTTGCCGCTCGCCGGTGTTCAAGTGGTGCGTTCGCCGGTCGCCGCGATGACGGATTGGCTGTTGTCCGGCGAGGCGCCGGGCGGATTCACCGTGGACCAGGACGCCGAGTTGCGCTCGAGCGGCGAAGGCGGCGCCACGGTGCGATACGTCGGCCACGCGCTGGAAGCGAACGACATGCGCCGGCACATCGAGGCCGGCAAACAATGCATGCGCCTTGCGATGACCTGGGACAACCGGATCTCCTTCGTGCTGACGCCGTCGCTGACGATCAAGCGCGTTACGCCGCTCGACGTGATCAAGGAAGCGGCGGATCCGACCGCGCAGAACGACGCTGAACGCTTCGACTCGGATGTCACGCTGATGACCGGTGAATTGGGGCGGATGTTCACCAGTCTCATCGATATCCTGGGCGGCGAGCAGCGCGACTCGGTTCCTCAGGCGGCCGCAGCCTGAACGCCGTCGGCGGCCGAGAAACCTCGCCCCGCCCGCGACGGCGAGGTTTCGAGCCCGCGCGACAGAAAGTGCTGTCCGCGCGTACCACTCCCCGTCAGGCCCTGTCGAAGGCGTCGAGCGTGCGCGCGGAATAGACCAGCGTGGCGCCGGCATTCAGATGGATCGCGACGCCGAGCGCTTCCGACAGTTCGTCGACCGTCGCACCTGCCTTCTTCGCTTCGCCTGCGTGGAATGCAATGCAACCGTCACAACGCGTGGTCACGGCAACAGCAAGGGAGATCAGCTCCCTTGTCTTTGCATCCAGGAAATTGGTCTTCTCACCAGCCTGACCAAGCGACACAATGCCTTTCATCGTGTCCGGGGCGAGCGTCGAGAATTCCCTGAATCGCCGCACAAGTTGCTCACGATACGCGTTCCAATCGACCATCATTTTTCTCCGTTACACAGACACTTGGATGGATTGAGCAATGGACGCTACGGCGTCGCGATAATCGACGATCGCATCGCGCATCCTTTCGAGCGCGCGTTGCACCTGGACGCGCGGGCACGCGAGATTGAGCCGTACGCGGCAACGACCGTTTTCGACAAACATCTCGCCACCTTCGAGAATGACCCCGGCCTTTTCCAGAAAGAATCTGGTCAGGTTCACCGACTCGTCGAAGTAGGCATGCAGGTCTATCCACGCCAGGTACGTTGCATCAGGCACACGGAATCCGGCCTCGGGCAGATGCTCGTTCAGAAATTGTCGTGTCCATGCAAAGTTACCGTCCAGGTACGAGCACAACGCCTCCAGCCACGGTGCGCCATCTCTGTACGCACCCGTCGCGGCTGCCAGACTGAGCGGATTCACAAACGGGTAATGCCGCCGCTTCCATGCGTCGCGCAATTCCGGATCGGGGATGATCACCGTCGCAATCATCATCCCGGCCAGGTTGAAGGTCTTGCTGACGGCCATGCACGTGATGATGTCTCTGCTTTTAGGAAACAGCTTGGCCAACGGCGTGTGACTGCGACCGGCTCTGAGCAGATCGCAATGGATCTCGTCGGAAACAATCTTGACGCCGTTCGCGATACAAAGCTCACCCATGCGACGCAGTTCGTCGTCGGTCCAGATGCGGCCGGTCGGGTTGTGCGGATGACAAAGGAAAAACAGCTTGACCGCCGGATCGCTGACCTTTGACGCGAAGTCGTCGAAGTCGATTGCGTATTCGCCGTCGTCGGACACGAGCAAGCATGACGTCACGAACTCACGATCGCGTTGAACCGTCGCATGCTTGAAGTAGCCATAGGCCGGCGCCAGGGTGAGTACCTTGTCGCCGGGTTGGCATATGTACTCGACCAGACCGAAGAGTGCCGGTATGACGCCCAGCGACACCTGCATCTCATCGCGCGTGAAGCGCCAGTCGTACCGCTCGACACACCAGGCATGGAAAACCTGATAGAGCTGATCGTCGAAGTTCATCGTGTAGCCGAAGACCGGATGACTCAAGCGTTCGGCGATCGCGTCGAGCGCTGCATCCGGTGCAGCAAACTGCATGTCGGCGACCCACATCGAGATCAATTCTTCCGTCGGTCTGCCAAGCGACGGGCGGGCACCATCGGCCCCGAAGAGGTAGTTTTCGAAGCCCTCTTCCGCCAAGGCATTGGTGCCACGGCGGGAAATCAAGCGGTCAAAGTCGTATCCCATGTGTGTTCACTCGTTAAATGAAAATGGCACGCAACCGACATCCGTCGTGTTGCCCCGAAGTCAGTTGAGATGCGACCGTTGCCGCGCGTACGTGAAATACACCACGAGCCCGATCGCGAGCCAGACCAGAAACGCGATCCACGTCGTGGCTTGCAGGAAGGCCGTCAGCGTGATGCAGAATGCAATCGCGAGGATCGGGACGAGCGGCACAGCCGGGCAGCGAAATGCGCGCGGGAGATCGGGCCGGGTCTTGCGCAGAATGATGACGGCGACGGAAATCAGGCTGAACGCCGCCAGCGTTCCGATGTTGATCAGTTCGGTCAACACGTTGAGCGGTACGACCGCTGCGACCAGGCCGAACAGAATTCCGACGATCCAGGTCGCGAAGAACGGCGTGCCGAGATTGGCATGAACGCTCGACAGTCGCTTCGGCAGCAGGCCATCGCGAGACATCGCAAACACGATGCGCGTCTGGCCGTAGGTCATCACGAGAATGACGGTGGTCATGCCGAGAATCGCGCCGAGATCGACGAATCCGGCGACCCAGTTCTCTCCCGCGTATTGGAGCGCAAGCGACACAGGGTGGTCGACACCCAGGAACTTTTGGTATGGAACGATGCCGGTCATGATTGCGGACACGACCACGTACAACACCGCACACACCGCCAGCGATCCGATGATGCCGATCGGCAGATCCCGCGCAGGTCGCTTCACTTCCTCGGCGGCGGACGTCACCGCGTCGAAACCGATGAACGCGAAAAACACCAGTGCCGCAGCGCTGAATACGCCCGAGTAACCGAAGGGCGTAAACGGATGCCAGTTCACCGGTTGAACGTGACGTGCGCCGACGACGATGAACAGCAGGACGACACCGACCTTCAACCCCACCATCACGTTGTTGATCCGGGCCGATTCCCGCATCCCGAGCGACAACATGGCGGTCAACACCAGCATGATCAGGAATGCCGGAAGGTTGAACCACGTCTGGACGCCGGGAATGGCGCCGGGAGCGGCCGAGAGCGCGGCCGGCAGATGCAGCCCGAATCCGCCGATGAGCGACTGAAAGTACCCTGACCAGCCCACCGACACCGCAGAACTCGCCAGGCCGTATTCGAGCATCAGGTCCCAGCCGATCATCCATGCCACCAACTCGCCCATCGTGGCATAGCTGTAGGTATAGATCGAACCCGCCACCGGCACCGACGACGCGAATTCCGCGTAGCACATCGCCGCGAATCCGCACGCGAGCGCCGCGATCACGAACGAGATGGTCAACGCCGGGCCGGCGGTCAGCGCCCCGGTGCCGGTCAGCACGAAGATGCCGGTACCCACGATCGCGCCGATCCCCATCAGGATGAGATCGAATGGCCCCAACACCTTTTTCAGGCCATGTGGCGCGTGACTGGCTGCGACCATCGCCGCAAGGTCCTTGGTTCTGAACAAACTCAACTGACTCCTCCATTTCTTTTATGTGGGCGGCCTGACCCGTCTTGAGGCTCGGCCATTCGAACTTGGCGGACGTCGTTCAGAGGCGCCGATGGCACCCTGCCCGCCCGCTCCCGTTCGGTTAATGATCGTCGATGGAACGGTTAATAGGATTTCTCGAACGCAAGCCGTTTGTCGGATCGAGAAAATATAATTAACCGGCTTGAGTTCGATACTGGCCGGTCCTAAGGACGGCATGCTGGGGGCTTTTTTACGTGCCAGCGTGCGCGGGCCAGGATGCACACAGCGACCGAGGGGAAAACGAGATGACGGATCTGGACGACACCGACCGGAAGATTCTGGAATTGCTGCAGGCCGACGGCCGACTCGCAAACGCGGAAATTGCGGAACGGGTTGGATTGTCAGCGCCCGCTTGCTGGAAGAGGCTCAAGCGGCTGGAGACGCGGGTGATCCAGGGCTATCACGCAACCTTGAATCAGCAGGAGCTCGGGCTGGGACTGTTTGCCTTCATCAACATCATGCTCGACAGTCACTCCGAGAAGGCGATGCGTACGTTCGAAGCTGGAGTGATGGCCCTTCCCAACGTGGTGGCCTGCCACAACGTGTCGGGCAAATACGACTATCTGCTACAGGTGGTCGTCCGCGACATGGAGTCCTTTCATCAACTCGCGATGCACCGTATCCGCACCCTAGGCAACATCAAGGAGATGTACACCGGCTTTTCGCTCAAGGAGATCAAGCGCTCAACGAGCCTTCCTCTTTGACGCCTGGATCGCCCTGGTCGTGGCCATATGTCGGATCACTTCGTTTGCGCCTGTTCGTGTTGATCCGCCGTTCCGGCTGAAACACTTGCCGGTCACGCATGTTCCACCGCCCCGCCATTCGCTCGCGCCCCGGACAGCGCAGCCGGGTGCTGAAAGGCAGGGATCGAGCGGGCATCAGCCGCGATTCACTTGATCAGACGCAACACATCGCGAAAACGCGGATGACGGCTGGAGCCCAGCCATTCGAACGCGATCATCTCGACCGTCGCGATTTGCGCCCCCGCCGCCCCGAGCCGAGCGATCCCCGCGTCCCGGTCGATCGTCTTGCGCGACCCCACGGCATCGCTGACCACCGTGACTTTGCGGCCGCTTCGCAACAGCCCGACGGCCGTTTGCAACACGCACACGTGCGCCTCGCAACCGGCGACGATGACGCTATTGCGCCCGGCCGGCAATGCATCGACCAGGCCTTCCGCGCACGCGTCGAAATGATCCTTGACGACGGTGTTCGAGCACAGCTCCTTGATCTCCGGTACGTTCCGGCCCAGCTGGACGGGGCTCTGCTCAGTACCCATCACCGGCACGCCGACTATCTGCGCGATACGGGCAAGTCGGACAGCCTGCGCGACGACGGTTACCTCTTCGTGGATGGCTGGCATCAGCCGCGCCTGAAAATCTACCAATACGACCACTGAATCGTCGGACACGTGCAGCACGGCGCATTCTCCGGAGTGAAGGTGACGTCACCCGCCATCGACCGTCGATGATGGGTCGCTCTGTCGCAAAATCGTCAGTCCCGCAAAAGATGGATATCGAATCGCATCGATGACTGACTGCGTCGATTCGATAAACGATGGCGAGCCCCCAGCCTACCAAACTTGCCGACGTCGTTGGCGCGATCGCATGGCGCTCGGCTCTCGGAATCACCCGCTGGCCCGGTCGCAGGAACGCCGGTTGCTCACCGCTCCGCATTGCCGAATCCATCGCATTCCGCGCCTTCCGTTTGCACCGCCCAAGACACGGCAACAGGCGAACCGTCACGATTCAATCCCGGCTCGTAATCAATCGCCAATACGGATATTGATTGCCAATCCATTTTCACCAAAATCGATAATCAGCGCACCTCCATGCCCTCATGAATTCGCATATTTTACCGACCCGACAAGCAATAATTGCGACCTCATTCCAGAGCATTATTCGAAAACCCTGAAATCATTATTGACTTCGACTTTATCCGAACTTTAGAATCCCCTACGACGGCTTACATTTCGTTTTTCACGCCGCACACACCAGCGCCGGTACTGTACCGAAACGCCAGCAGAGAAGTTTTCCGTGCCCAGCCGAGGCATCGCCTCCTTTTGTTTTAAATTCCGGCATTAACCGCCAACCGGTTATTTCTCATTCAGTTCGCCTCAGAATCACGTCCTGATTAATTCCATCATTTCCAGGAATTATGCAATACCGGACGCAGCAGACCGAGCACCCGCTCATTCGATAATTCCCATAAAAATCGCCAGTCATCAGGAGGGACATCAACATGCATCGCCTTGCGAAGTCGCTGTGTCTCGGATTCATCTGCGCCAGCCTGCTCGCAGCCTGCAACGACGACGTCACATCGAGCAGCCCGCCGTCGAACACCGCCGCGCTGTCGTTCCGGATGGACACCGGCGGCCAGATCAACGCGTTCTACCGGCAGGACAACGTCGCCGCGCACCTGCTGGTGCGCTCGTCGACGAAACCGCGCCTGCTCGTGGTCTTCCCCGCCGGCAACAGCGGCACGGGGCTGTGGTTCGACGACACCGCGCAGCCGGTGAACTGGAACCTCGACACGCCGCCGTCCGCGCTGTCGGCACCCGACACGCACGGCCGCCCGCTGTACGGCATCGGCGCCGACGTGTCGGTGGACACCGACACGCTGACGATCCGCCAGGGCGTGCTCAGCAACGTGCGCTTCCTGCGCGACTTCAACGGCGGTGCAACGATTCCGCAGCAGATCCTCACCGCGCCGACGGTCCAGGGCAGCGCCGTGCAATGGCAACGCGACCGGATCGACGGCGCGCCCGGCTATTCACTGCGCATCACGCTGCGCGACGGCGGCAGCATCGCGCCGGCAGCGGGCGGCAAGTTCGTCCTGAGCGCCCCGGCGGGCTCGCACACGCTGCGGCTGCATGTCGATGCGCTGTCGGGCGAGACACCGTTGTCGCCGATCACGCGCGCCGACCTGCTCGCGCCATCGGTGAACCCTGACCCGGTAAGCCAGAACGTGCTCGAGTTCCTGAGCTTCCACGACAAGCTGCTGGCCGGCTCGTGGCAGTACGACACCTACTTCGGCCGCGACACGCTGATCTCGGTGCGCATGCTGATGCCCGTACTCGAACCCGCGGCGATCGAGGCCGGCCTGTCGTCGGTGCTGGGCAGGCTGTCGACCGACGGCAAGGTCGCGCACGAGGAAGGCATCGGCGAATTCGCGCTCGTCGACAACCAGAAGAACGGGCGGCCGAACGATCCGACGCCGACCTACGACTACAAGATGATCGACAGCGACTACCTGCTCGCGCCGATCGCGGCCGCGTGGCTGATCGACGATACGCGCGGCCAGGCCCGCGCGGCCGCCTATCTCGCGCAGCGCGGCAGCGACGGGCAGACCCATGGCAGCCGCCTGGTCGTCAACCTGCTGCATGTCGCGACGACCGCGCAGCCGTTCGCGCAGCAGCCGTCGGTCGCGAACCTGATCCACCTGCGGCCCGGCGAGATCGTCGGCAACTGGCGCGACAGCACCGACGGGCTCGGCGGCGGCGTCTACCCGTACGACGTGAATGCCGTGCTTGTGCCGGCCGCGCTCCGCGCGGCGAACGCGTTCCTCACGCGCGGCCTGCTCGACCCTTACCTGGATGCCGGACAACGCGCGACGCTCGCCAACACGGCGAACCAGGCAGCCACCTGGGAAACGCAGGCACCGTCGCTGTTCCAGGTCAGCGTGCCGGCCGCGCAGGCGGCCACCGACGTATCGGCCTATGCGCCGTCCGCGGGCGTGCCGGCCGGCGCTGCACCGGGCACACCGCTGTCGTTCTACGCGCTGTCGCTCGATCAGCAGGGCAACCCGATTCCGGTGATGAATTCGGACGGCGGCTTCGCGCTGCTGTTCGGCACGCCGCCGGACGACGCGCTTCAGCGGATCGTCACCGACGTCACGCGGCCGTTCCCGACCGGGCTCGTGACCGATGCCGGCATGCTGATCGCGAACCCCGCGTATGCAAGCCAGGCGCTGTGGCCGAAGTTCACCAGTTCCGCGTATCACGGCACGGTGATCTGGTCCTGGCAGCAGGCGATGTGGGTGGCCGGGCTCGATCGTCAGCTCGCGCGCCAGGACTTGTCGGCCGCGACGCGCGCGCTGCTCACACAGGCGCGGCAGACGATCTGGCAGGTGATCTCGAACGGACGCGACATGCGGACGTCGGAAATGTGGACGTGGTCCTACGTGAACGGCAAGTACCAGACCGATGCGTTCGGCACGCGCAGCGCGGACGCGACCGAGGCGAACGCCGCACAACTGTGGAGCACCACGTATCTCGCGATCCGCGATCCGCAGCAGCGCACGGGCAAGTACTGGTGGCAGGCGTCGCAGCAGATGCAGGATGCTCAGCCGAAGAAGAGCGCGGCGGCTCTGGCAACGCGGTAGCGGATCGCCAGTCGCGTGCTGACCGGGTATGCAAAAGCCCCGAGGGCGCTACCGCCTCCGGGGCTTCCTTAGAGATCGAGGCGCTCGACACAGCCTCTGTGCCCGCGTTGCCGAATGTCCCGCGTCCGGTCACCGGCGCCCGCTTGCCGCGCAAACCCGCATCACCGCGCGACGACCCGGTTCCGCCCTTCCCGCTTCGCCTGGTACAACCGTTCGTCGACCACGCGCAGCAACGCATCGACCGTGCTGCCGTCGGCCCCGTATTGCGCGACGCCGACGCTGACCGTCACCTGCACGCGCTTGAAATCGAGCCCGAACGGCGAGCTCGCGATCGACGAACGCACACGCTCGGCCGTCATCCGCGCGCCTTCGAGCGGCATATCCGGCAACAGCGCCATGAACTCCTCGCCGCCGACCCGCGCGAGCCCGCCGGCCGGCCGGATCGCATCGAGGCACTGGCGCACGACGCCGCGCAGCACCTCGTCGCCGATCTGGTGCCCGTATGCATCGTTGATGTTCTTGAAATTGTCGAGATCGAGTGCGAGCAGGCAGAACGGCGTGCCGTCGCGCTCGGCCCGCACCATCTCGCGCTCGACCTGCGCGATGAACTGCCGGCGGTTCGACGCGCCCGTCATCGGATCGGTCGCGGCCATGTATTCGAGCTTCTGGTTCGTGCGCCGCAGTTCCTGCAGCGCGCTCTCGGTACGCGCCATCGATTCCGACAGCCGGCTCATCAGGTCTTCCTGACTGTAGATCGCCGAGAACGAGCGGGTCGTCTGCAACGCCTGCACGACGCCGTAGCTGAGCAGGAAGAAGCCGCCCGCGAAAATCGCGTGCGCGAGCCACCACATGTGATTCCACGGCTTGCCGAGGATGAACGCGAGCGACGACAGCGCGAACGCCATGATCGACACGCCGTAGATCACCATCAGCGGCGAGCGGATCCGCCGCGCGAGCAGCACGGCGACGTTCAGCAGCGAGAACACGAGCGCGCCGCCTTCCATCGACAGCCGCGTGCCCAGCGCGCCCGCGATCGGCGAATACGCGATGTACGCCACGGCCACGTTGACGATCACGAAGAACGCGATCCACGGCAGCCACGTGCGCACGCTCGTGCGTTTCTCGAAGCGATCAGGCGGACGCGAATACGACATCAGGCCCGTGAGCAGCAGGATCGACATCACGAGCCGCGACGCGGGCCCGTACAGCAGGAACAGCCAGATGTTGTGATGCGCCATCCCGGTGAACGCACCGTGCAACGCATAGATCATCGCGAAGCCAAGAAAGCCAAGTGTCAGCCAGCGCAGCAGCGGCTCGCCGGACGACCGGTAGCACACCCACGTCACGTAGGTGACGAACGCGCCTTCGAGGGTCGCGGCAGCAATCGCGATTTCATGGAATGCGTGGCTCTCGAACACGACGCGCGGGTCGCTGAAGAACCACAGATAGGCGATCAGATAGGCGGGCAGCAACGCGAATCCGACCAGCAGGCATTTCGCGTAGAGCCTCGCGGCCGCGCTGACGACGCGCGGCGGTTCCCCGGCTGCATAGGTCGTACTCATTCGGTCCCCGGTCGGTCTGCTGCGTTGGTTCGAACCTTCGCGGCACGGATCGCACAACGCACGATCCGGCCCATCGTGCCGAAAGGCAAATGTCAGAGCAAGTATAGGTGGGGCAATTCGTTTGACAAGTAAGGGGAAACGGCATTGCCGGGCGCACGCCTTTTGCTTCCCGATTGTTTCGAATGGCGACTCGATCGCGCCAATTCGCGTCGCGGCCGCCCGCTTCGCCGAAGCGAAACCGCGGCCGCCTCCTGCCAAAGATCAGAGGATTTCGAACAGGCCGGCCGCGCCCTGCCCGCCGCCGATGCACATCGTGACGACCGCGTACTTCACGCCGCGCCGCTTGCCTTCGATCAGCGCATGGCCCGTCAGGCGCGCGCCCGACACGCCGTACGGATGGCCGACCGCGATCGCGCCGCCGTTGACGTTCAGGCGGTCCTCAGGAATCCCGAGCGTGTCGCGGCAATACAGCACCTGCACCGCGAACGCTTCGTTCAGCTCCCACAGGCCGATATCGTCAACCTTCAGCCCCGCCTGCTTCAGCAGCTTGGGCACCGCGAACACGGGGCCGATGCCCATCTCGTCCGGCTCGCACCCGGCCACCGCGAAACCGCGGAACACGCCGAGCGGCTGCAGCCCTTCGCGCTGCGCGACGTCGGCGCTCATCACGACGCAGGCCGACGCGCCGTCCGAGAACTGGCTCGCGTTGCCGGCGGTGATCACGCCGCCCGGCACGGCCGACCGGATCTTCGACACGCCTTCCAGCGTCGTGTCGGGGCGGATCCCTTCGTCGGCCGAGACCGTCACTTCCTTCGTGAACAGGCGCCCCGTCACCTTGTCGGCGATGCCCGCGAGCACGGTGATCGGCGCGATCTCGTCGCGGAAACGCCCGGCTTCCTGCGCGGCCGCGGCCCGCAGTTGCGACTGCACGCCGTACTCGTCCTGCCGCTCCTTCGAGATGCCGTAGCGCTTCGCGACGTTCTCGGCTGTCTGCAGCATGTTCCAGTAGATCTCGGGCTTGTGCTGGGCCAGCCAGCCTTCCTGGATCATGTGGTGGTTCATCTCGTTCTGCACGCACGAGATCGATTCGACGCCGCCCGCGACATACACTTCGCCTTCGCCCGCGATGATCCGCTGCGCGGCCAGCGCGATGGTCTGCAGCCCCGACGAGCAGAAACGGTTCACCGTCATCCCCGGCACGGTCACGGGCAGCCCCGCGCGCAGTGCGATCTGCCGCGCGATGTTTGCGCCGGTCGCGCCTTCGGGGTTCGCGCAACCCATGATCACGTCCTCGACGCGCGCCGGGTCGAGCTTCGCGCGTTCGAGCGCGGCCGCGACCGCGTGGCCGCCGAGCGTCGCGCCGTGCGTCATGTTGAAAGCACCGCGCCAGGATTTCGCCAGCGGCGTGCGGGCGGTCGATACGATTACGGCTTCGGTCATGCGAGTCTCCTTCGGTCCTGCATCATGTCCTGAATCGGATGGGGAATGCGCTACGCCTACGGGCGCGCGCCCGCGGACGTCACATGCGCGACGCCCGCTGCCTGCATCTGCTGCCATGCGTGGGCGAGCGACCCGTTCAGGTCGATCGCACGGCACGCATCGTTGATCACCGCGGCTTCGAAACCGGCCGCGCGCGCATCGAGCGCCGACCACGCGACGCAATAGTCGGTCGCGAGCCCGCAGCACCACACGCGCTTCGCGCCAAGCTCGCGCAGATAACCCGCGAGCCCGGTGCGCGTCGTGCGGTCGGCTTCGACGAACGCGGAATAGCTGTCGACCTGCGCGTCGCCGCCCTTGCGGATCACGAGCCGCGCATGCGGGATGTCGAGATCGCGGTGCAGCGCCGCGCCTTCGGTGTCCTGCACGCAGTGCACGGGCCACAGCACCTGTTCGCCATACGGCAGCGCGAGCGTAGAGAACGGTTCGCGGCCCGGATGGTTCGCCGCGAACGACACGTGCTCGCGCGGGTGCCAGTCCTGCGTCAGCACGACCTGGTCGAAGCGTTGCGCGAGCGCGTTGATCACCGGCACGACCGCGTCGCCGTCGGGCACCGCGAGCGCGCCGCCCGGCATGAAGTCGTATTGCACGTCGATCACGAGCAGTACGTCGTCGGTGCGTTTCATTGCGTTTCTCCGGGTGTGCGTCGCGCCGCGATCCGGCGCGTCAGCCGTTGAACCCGCGGCCGGCCTTCGCGAGCTCCGCGATCGACGGCGCGAGCTGCCATGCGTCGCCGTTCGGCGCGGCCGCGTAGCGGCGAATCGCGCGCTCGACGTTGTAGAGGCCGACCACGTCCGCGTACAGCATCGGGCCACCGCGCCACAGCGGGAAGCCATAGCCGGTCAGGTAGACCATGTCGATGTCGGACGCCTTCGATGCGATCTTTTCCTCGAGGATCTTCGCGCCTTCGTTGACGAGCGCGAACACGAGCCGCTCGACGATCTCGTCGTCGCCGATCTTGCGCCGCTCGACACCGCGCTCCTTCGAATACGCGACGACCATCTCGTCGACGAGCGAAGACGGCTTCGCCTTGCGCTCGCCCGGCACATAGTCGTACCAGCCGGCGCCCGTCTTCTGGCCGAAGCGGCCCTGCTCACACAGGCGGTCGGCGATCTTCGAGTACTGGAGACCGGGCTGCTCGACGTAGCGGCGCTTGCGGATCGCCCAGCCGATGTCATTGCCGGCGAGGTCGCTCATCCGGAACGGCCCCATCGCGAAACCGAATTTCTCGATCGCACGATCGACCTGTGCGGGCAGCGCGCCTTCCTCGAGCATGAAGAGCGCCTGGCGGATGTACTGCTCGATCATCCGGTTGCCGATGAAGCCATCGCACACGCCCGACACGACCGCCGTCTTGCGGATCTTCTTCGCGACGGCCATCACGGTGGCTAGCACGTCCTTCGCGGTCTGCGCGCCGCGCACGACCTCGAGCAGCTTCATCACGTTCGCCGGGCTGAAGAAGTGCATGCCGACGACGTCCTGCGGGCGCTTCGTGAACGCCGCGATCTTGTCGACGTCGAGCGTCGACGTATTCGACGCGAGGATCGCCCCCGCCTTCGCGACCTCGTCGAGCTTCGTGAACACCTGTTCCTTCACGCCGAGTTCCTCGAACACGGCCTCGACGATCAGGTCGGCGTCCTTCAGGTCGTCATAGGACAGCGTCGGCGTGATCAGCGCCATGCGCGCGTCGAGCTTTTCCTGCGTGAGCTTGCCCTTCTTCACCTGCGCGTCGTAGTTCTTGCGGATCGTCGCGATGCCGCGCTCGAGCGCGTCCTGCTTCGTCTCGAGCAGCGTGACGGGCAGGCCTGCGTTGATGAAGTTCATCGCGATCCCGCCGCCCATCGTGCCCGCACCGATCACGCCGACGCGGCGAATCTCGCGCAGCGGCGTATCGGCCGGCACGTCGGGAATCTTGCTCGCCGCGCGCTCACCGAAGAACGCGTGCCGCAGCGCGCGGCTTTCCGGCGTCATCATCAGCGCGACGAAACCGTCGCGCTCGGCCACGCTGCCCTTGTCGAAACCATGCAGCACGCCGGCCTCGATCGCGTCGATGCACTTGTGCGGCGCGGGGAAGTTCGGTGCGGCGGCCTTCGCCGAATTGCGCGCGAACTGGATGAAGCCCGCGGCGTTCGGGTGAACGATCTTGCGATCGCGCACGCGCGGATGCGGCCCCTTCTGGGCACCGACCTTGCGCGCGAACGCGACGGCCGCGTCGAGCAGGTCGCCATCGGCCATTTCGTCGAACAGCCCGCTCTTCGCAAGCTGCTCCGACGGCACGGGCGCGCCCGACACGATCATGTTCAGCGCGGTTTCGAGCCCTACCGCGCGCGGCAGGCGCTGCGTGCCGCCCGCGCCCGGCAGCAGGCCGAGCTTCACTTCGGGCAGCGCGACCTGCGCGCCGGGTGCCGCGACGCGGTAGTGCGCGCCGAGCGCGAGCTCGAGGCCGCCGCCCATCACGACGCTGTGCAGCGCCGCGACGACGGGCTTCGCGCTCGCCTCCACCGCACGAATCACAGTGTGCAGCGTCGGCTCCTGCAGCGCCTTCGGCGTATTGAATTCGGTAATGTCGGCGCCGCCCGAGAATGCGCGTCCCGCGCCGGTCAGCACGATGGCCGTGACCGACGGGTCCTGCGCGGCGCGATCGAGCGCGTCCATGACGCCCTGACGGGTCGACAGACCAAGCCCGTTGACGGGCGGATTGTTGAGCGTAAGGACGGCCACGCCGTCGCGAGTCGAGTAATCCACTGCCATCTGCCTGCCTCCATGCATCGCGCGCCGGGGTGGCTGCGCTTCATTGTGCGCGGTCGAACAGCCGCATGTCCGAATGAACTGAGGCAGCATACAACGAAAAAGCACGGTCGTTCAATTTGAATTTTATTCCCGATCCGGGGACGGATCGGGCGACCGCTGCGCGAGCCGCTTCCGGCCCGGGCGCCGGCGTTACGGCTCGCAGACCGCCGTCGGCAACACGTAATCGCGGAACGTCTCGCGCAGCTTCAGCTTCTGCAGTTTGCCGGTGGCGGTATGCGGCAGCGATTCGACGAACACGACGTCGTCGGGAATCCACCATTTCGCGACCTTGCCTTCGTAGAACGCGAGCAGCGCGTCACGGCTCAGGTTCGCCCCTTCGCGCGGCACCACGACGAGCAGCGGGCGCTCGGTCCATTTCGGATGCGCACAGGCGATGCACGCGGCCTCGGCCACGCCCGGGTGCGCGATCGCGACGTTCTCGATGTCGATCGAGCTGATCCACTCGCCGCCCGACTTGATCACGTCCTTGCTGCGGTCGGTGATCTGCAGGAAGCCGTCGGGGTCGATCGTCGCGACGTCGCCGGTCGGGAACCAGCCGTCCGACAGCGGCGACGACTCGCCGCGAAAGTAGTGGTCGATCACCCACGGGCCGCGCACCTGCAGCTCGCCGAACGCGACGCCGTCCCACGGCAGCTCGTGGCCGTCCTCGCCGACGATGCGCATGTCGACACCGCAGATCACGCGGCCCTGCTTCTCGAGCAGCTTGCGCTGCGCGTCGAGCGGCCGCTGCGATTGCGCCCAGTTGAGCTTCGCGAGCGTGCCGAGCGGCGACAGTTCGGTCATCCCCCATGCGTGGATCACGCGCACGCCGTATTCGTCCTCGAAGGTGCGCAGCATCGCGGGCGGGCACGCGGAGCCGCCGATCACCGTGCGGTTCAGCGTCGAGAAGCGCACGCCGGCTTCGCGCATGTAATTGAGCAGCCCGAGCCACACGGTCGGCACGCCCGCGGAGAACGTCACGCGCTCCGCTTCCATCAGCTCGTACAGCGATTTCCCGTCGAGATCCTTGCCGGGCAGCACGAGCTTGCCGCCCGTGAGCGGCACCGCGTACGGCAGCCCCCATGCGTTGACGTGGAACATCGGCACGACGGGCAGCACGGCGTCCATCGCGGACAGGTTCATCGCGTCGGGCAGCGCGGCGCCGTACGCGTGCAGCACGGTCGAGCGGTTCGAATACAGCACGCCCTTCGGGTTGCCGGTCGTGCCCGACGTGTAGCAGAGCCCCGACGCCTGCTGCTCGTCGAGGCGCGGCCAGTCGTAGCGGCCGTCCTCCGCTTCGACGAGGGTTTCATAGCAGAGGAACGGCGTCGTGCCGGACGGCAGGTGCGCGGCGTCCGTCATCGCGACCCAGCCCTTCACGTGCGGGCATTGCGGCGCGATGGCGTCGACGAGCGGGGCGAAATTGATGTCGAAGAAGACGTAGCGGTCGTCCGCGTGATTGACGATGTACGCGATCTGCTCGGGGAACAGGCGCGGGTTGATCGTGTGGCACACGGCGCCCATGCCGCCGATCCCGTAATACGCTTCCAGATGCCGGTAGCCGTTCCACGCCAGCGTGCCGACGCGATCGCCGGTCTCGACACCGAGCCGCGCGAGGGCCTGCGCCAGCTGCTTCGCGCGGCGTTCGCAATCGCGGTACGTGTAGCGATGCAGATCGCCTTCCACGCGCCTCGACACGATCTCCGTATCGCCGGCATGCCGTGCGGCATGAGAAATCAGCGAGGACACCAGCAACGGCATGTCCATCATCTGGCCCAGCAACGGTTTACCCATCGTCTTGTTCTCCGTGAGGATGCGAATCGGTGCTCTGCGACGCGCCCGTCAGCGGCCCCGGACGGGCGTGGCGCACGGTGCGCGCGCCACCATGCGGGCGGCGCGGCGCCGCCTTACAATATCGGCTTACCCAGAGGCGCTCAACATGTCGTTTTCCCGAAGCGAAGCCGATCCGGCTGACACTCTCCCCGACCTCGCCGCCACGCTCGGCGCACCCGCCGAAGGTGCGTTCGTCACGCTCGGCGACGCGTTTCATACGCGGCTGCCGGCCGCGCCGCTAGCCGCGCCGTACGTCGTCGGCTTTTCCGATGAAGTCGCGCAATTGCTCGACCTGCCGCCGTCGATCGCCGCGCAGCCCGGCTTCGCCGAGCTGTTCGCCGGCAATCCGACGCGCGACTGGCCCGCGCACGCGATGCCGTACGCATCGGTGTATTCCGGCCACCAGTTCGGCGTGTGGGCCGGCCAGCTCGGCGACGGCCGCGCGCTGACGATCGGCGAGCGCACCGGCACGGATGGCCGCCGCTACGAGCTGCAGCTGAAAGGCAGCGGCCGCACGCCGTACTCGCGGATGGGCGACGGCCGCGCGGTGCTGCGCTCGTCGATCCGCGAATTCCTGTGCTCGGAAGCGATGCATCACCTCGGCATCCCGACCACGCGCGCGCTGACGGTGATCGGCTCCGACCAGCCGGTGGTGCGCGAGGAGATCGAGACCTCGGCCGTCGTCACACGCGTGTCGGAGAGCTTCGTGCGCTTCGGCCACTTCGAGCACTTCTTCTCGAACGATCGCCCCGACCTGCTGCGCCAGCTCGCCGATCACGTGATCGACCGCTTCTACCCGGATTGCCGCCGCGCCGACGATCCGTACCTCGCGCTGCTCGAGGCCGCGACGCTGCGCACGGCCGACCTCGTCGCGCAGTGGCAGGCCGTCGGCTTCTGCCACGGCGTGATGAACACCGACAACATGTCGATCCTCGGCGTGACGATCGACTACGGCCCGTTCGGCTTCGTCGACGCGTTCGACGCGAACCACATCTGCAATCACTCGGATACGAGCGGGCGCTATGCGTACCGGATGCAGCCGCGCATCGCGCACTGGAACTGCTATTGCCTCGCGCAGGCGCTGCTGCCGCTGATCGGGCTGCAGCACGGTATCGCCGACGACGACGCGCGCGCCGAGCGTGCGGTGGAAGACGCGCAGGCCGCGCTCGCGAAGTTCCCGGAACGTTTCGGCCCCGCGCTCGAACGCGCGATGCGCGCGAAGCTCGGCCTCGAGCTCGAACGCGAGAACGATGCCGAGCTCGCCAACAAGCTGCTCGAAACGATGCATGCGAGCCACGCGGATTTCACGCTGACGTTCCGCCGGCTCGCGCAGATCTCGAAGCACGACGCGAGCCGCGACGCGCCGGTGCGCGACCTGTTCATCGACCGCGACGCATTCGATGCGTGGGCGAACCTCTATCGCGCGCGGCTGTCCGAGGAAACGCGCGACGACGCCGCACGCGCGGCCGCGATGAATCGCGCGAACCCGAAATACGTGTTGCGCAACCATCTGGCCGAAGTCGCGATCCGGCGCGCGAAGGAAAAGGATTTTTCGGAAGTCGAGCGGCTCGCGCAGATCCTGCGCCGGCCGTTCGACGAACAACCGGAGCATGAAGCGTACGCGGCGTTGCCGCCCGACTGGGCCGGGTCGCTCGAAGTGAGCTGCTCGTCCTGAGCCCCAACCCGCGCGTATCGACCGACCGATCAGGAGAACCCCCATGTCCCACGATTCCGACGACAAGACCTTCCCGTACCAGAAGGACGACGCCGAACTGCGCCGCCGGCTCACGCCGATGCAGTACGAAGTCACGCAGCACGCGGCCACCGAGCGTGCGTTCACCGGCGAATACACCGACACCGAAGACGCCGGCATCTACCACTGCGTCGTCTGCAGCACGCCGCTGTTCGAATCCGGCGCCAAATTCCATTCGGGCTGCGGCTGGCCCAGCTACTTCAAGCCGCTCAACGGCGAGGTGATCGACGAAAAGGTCGACTACTCGCACGGGATGGTGCGCGTCGAGGTGCGCTGCAACCACTGCGGCGCGCATCTCGGCCACGTCTTCGAGGACGGCCCGCGCGACCAGACCGGTTTGCGCTACTGCATCAATTCGGCTGCGTTAAACTTCGAGTCCCGACCCGAAAACGAATGAGCGGCGCCGGGCGGATCCGCGGGGCGCCCCACGCCGCCGCCCGATCCGCTCCAGCGGTGCCTGGCGGGTCCCTACAACGGTGAAAGGCCGCGCAAGCGGCCTTTCACGCAGCTGCGAGCGCCATGAAATTCCTGTTCGATCTGTTTCCGATCATCCTGTTTTTTGTCGCCTTCAAGGTCTGGGGCATCTTTACCGCCACCGCCGTCGCGATCATCGCGACGCTGGCCCAGGTCGCATGGGTCGCCTTCCGGCACCGGAAGGTCGACACGATGCTGTGGGTCAGCCTCGGCGTGATCGTCGTCTTCGGTGGCGCCACCCTCGTCCTGCATGACGAGAAATTCATTCAATGGAAACCGACTGTGCTGTACTGGCTGTTTGCGATCGGGCTGCTCGCCGCACGCTATGCGTTCGGCAACAACCTGATCGAGAAGATGATGGGCAAGCAGCTCACGCTGCCGCACCCCGTGTGGGACAAGCTGAACGTCGCCTGGGCGCTGTTCTTCGCGGTGCTCGGCGTCGCGAACCTGTACGTGGTGCACAACTTCACCGAATCGCAATGGGTGAACTTCAAGCTGTTCGGCACGACCGGCGCGATGGTCGTGTTCATCATCCTGCAGAGCCTGTGGCTCACGAAATACCTGAAGGACGAGTGACATGACGGACGCCTTTCTCCACGCGTCGCCCGACGAACGCATCGCGCTGATCGAAGCGCGCCTCAACGCGGCGCTCGCCCCGCTGTCGCTCACCGTGCGCGACGACAGCGCGCAGCACGCGGGCCACGCCGGCGCGTCCGCCGGCGGCCACTTCACGGTCACGATCGTGTCGGCCGCCTTCGCGGGCAAGCCGCGCGTCGCGCGGCACCGGCTGGTGTATGATGCGCTCGCTGATGCGATGCAGCGCGGCATTCACGCGCTCGCGATCGTGGCTTACACGCCCGAAGAATTCAACGAATCTTCAATCTAGTCTCATTAGGAATTCCCGATGATCCTGAAATCCCCCCGCCTGTGGGTCGCGGCGGCTGCTTTCGCAGCGGCACCGGCATTTGCCCAGAACATCGCTGTCGTCAACGGCACGCCGATTCCGAAGTCGCGCGCCGACGCCATGGTGGCTCAGCTCGTCCAGCAAGGCCAGGCTGACAGCCCGCAACTGCAGCAGGCCGTGCGCCAGGAACTCGTGAACCGCGAAATCCTGATGCAGGAAGCAATCCGCGAAGGCATCCCGAACCGTCCTGACGTGAAGGCGCAAGTCGCCGTCGCGCAGCAAACCGTCGTGCTGCGTTCGATGATCGAGAGCTTCCTGAAGAAGAACCAGCCGACCGACGCCGAAGTGAAGGCGCGCTACGACGACCTCGTCAAGAGCGCCGGCGGCAACCGCGAATACCACCTGCACCACATCCTCGTCGACAACGAACAGCAGGCGAAGGACCTGATCGCGAAGATCAAGGCCGGCGCGAAGTTCGAGGATCTCGCGAAGCAATACTCGAAGGATCCGGGTTCGGGCAAGAACGGCGGCGATCTCGACTGGTCCGATCCGAAGGCGTACGTGCCGGAATTCGCGGCAGCTGCGCAGAAGCTGCAGAAAGGCCAGATGACCGACACGCCGGTGAGGACGCAGTACGGCTGGCACATCATCCGCGTCGACGACATCCGCGACGTCGCCCCGCCGCCGCTCGAGCAGGTGAAGGCGCAGATCGCGCAACAGCTCGTGCAGCAGAAGCTGCAGGCGTTCGAGGAAGGCCTGCGCCAGCAGGCAACCGTCAAGTAACGCCGGCACGCGCCGCACGCGCATCGAAAAGCCGCTCTTCGGAGCGGTTTTTTTATGGCCCGCGCACTGATTGCCGGTGCATCACGCTGCGCCGCGCTCCACCTCCACCAAAAGAAAAGGCCGCTCCGAAGAGCGGCCTTTCGCGTGCACCAGATCGACTCGCGTTACGCGGGATAGAACACGTCGTGATAGCGGACGTCGCCCGACGGCCGTGGCGCCGAATCGTCGAGCGACAGCGCCAGGAAATACTCGGGCGGCACGCCCGGGAACACGATGTCGCCGGATGGCGCAAAGCCGAACCGCGTGTAATAAGCAGGTTCGCCGAGCAGGACGCAGCCGCGCGCGCCAAGCCGGCGCAACGCGTCGAGCCCCGTGCGCACCAGCCCCGCGCCGATACTCTGCCGCTGGCAGTCGGGCAGCACCGCGAGCGGCGCCAACCCATACCAGCCGTCGAACGGTTCGCCGCCGATCGACACCGGCGAGAACGCAACGTGCCCGATCAGGCGGCCGTCGCGCTCCGCGACGAGCGATACGCTCAGCGCACCGTCCGCCCGCAGCGTGTCGACGATCCGCCGTTCGAACTGCCCGCCTTCCGGTTCGCCCGCGAACGCGGCGACGATCACGCGACCGATCGCGTCGGCCTCGCTCGCGCGCGCGTCGCGCAGCGTGACGACCTCGACCGGCGCGTTCGGGTCGAACATCATCCCGATCAGCCGATCCAGCGGCGCGCGTTGCGGAACACGCGCATCCACGGGCTCGCTTCACCCCAGCTTTCCGGGTGCCAGCTCATCGCGACCGTACGATGCACACGCTCCATGTGCGGCATCAGCACCGAGAAGCGGCCGTCGGCCGTCGTGACCGACGTGATGCCGGCCGGCGAGCCGTTCGGGTTGAACGGATAGCCCTCGGTCGCTTCGCCGCGGTGGTCGACGAAACGCATCGCGACCGCGACGCGATCGATGTCGCCCTGCTGCGAGAAGTCCGCATAGCCTTCGCCGTGCGCGACTGCGACCGGAATCCGCGAACCTTCCATGCCCGCGAAGAAGATCGACGGCGACTTCTCCACTTCGACGAACGAGAAGCGCGCCTCGAACTGCTCGGACTTGTTGCGCGTGAACTTCGGCCACGCTTCCGCGCCCGGGATCATCGACGCGAGGCTCGACAGCATCTGGCAGCCGTTGCAGATGCCGAGCGCGAACGTGTCGGGACGCGCGAAGAAGGCCGAGAACATGTCGGCGAGGTTCGCGTTGAAGCGGACCGTCTTCGCCCAGCCTTCGCCCGCGCCCAGCACGTCGCCGTACGAGAAGCCGCCGCATGCGACCGCCCCCGCAAAATCGGCGAGCGTTGCGCGGCCGGCGAGCAGGTCGCTCATGTGCACGTCGTGCGCATCGAAGCCCGCGCGGTCGAACGCGTAGGCCGTTTCCAGATGCGAGTTCACGCCCTGCTCGCGCAGGATCGCGACGCGCGGCCGTGCGCCGGTCGCGATGAACGGCGCGGCGATGTCGTCGGCCGGATCGAAGCTCAGCACCGGCGAGAGGCCCGGATCGGCCACGTCGAGCAGCGCGTCGTATTCGGCATCCGCGCACGCGGGGTTGTCGCGCAGGCGCGCGATGCGCCAGCTCACTTCGCTCCAGGCGCGATGGAGTTCGCTGCGCGGTGCGTCGAAGATCTTCTTCGCGTCGCGGTACACCTCGATCACGTCGCGGTCGTTGACCGAGCCGATCACATGCGAGCACGCCGACAGGCCGAACTCGCGCAGCGCGCCGAGCACCGCGTCGCGGTCGGACGCACGCACCTGCACGACGGCGCCGAGTTCCTCGGAGAACAGCGCGCGCAGCGTGCGGTCTTCGCGGCGGCCGCTCGTCTGCTTCGCCCAGTCCTTCGCGTCGCCGTAGTCGGATTCGTGATTCGGGTCGAGCGTCAGCATGTCGACGTTCAGCGACACGCCGGCGTGGCCCGCGAACGCCATTTCGCAGACCGTCGCCCACAGGCCGCCGTCCGAGCGGTCGTGGTACGCGAGCAGCTTGTCCTGCGCATTGAGCGACTGGATCGCGTTGAAGAAACGCTTCAGGTCTTCAGCGTCGTCGACGTCCGGCGTCGTGTTGCCGACCTGCTGCGTGACCTGCGCGAAGATGCTGCCGCCCATCCGGTTCTTGCCGCGGCCGAGATCGATCGCGATCAGCACGCTGTCGCCCGCGTCGGCGATGCGGCGCAGCTGCGGCGTCAGGTGACGGCGTACGTCCTCGACCGGCGCGAACGCGGAGATGATCAGCGACACCGGCGACACCACTTCCTTCGCGACGCCCTGCTCGTCCCACTTCGTCTTCATCGACAGCGAATCCTTGCCGACCGGGATGCCGATCCCGAGCGCCGGGCACAGTTCCATGCCGATCGCCTTGACCGTGTCGAACAGCGCGGCGTCCTCGCCGGCCGTGCCGCACGCAGCCATCCAGTTCGCCGACAGCTTCAGCTTGTCGAGCGACGCGATCGGCGCGCTCGCGATGTTCGTGATCGCCTCGCCGACCGCCATGCGGCCCGAGGCCGGTGCGTTGATCACTGCGAGCGGCGTGCGCTCGGCCATCGTCATCGCCTCGCCCTTGAAGCCCGCGTAGTCGAGTGCCGTGACCGCGCAGTCGGCCACCGGCACCTGCCACGGGCCGACCATCTGGTCGCGCACCGACGTGCCGCCGACCGAGCGGTCGCCGATCGTGATCAGGAACGACTTGCTGCCGACCGTCGGGTGCTTCAGCACGTCGACCGCGACCTCCGACAGCGCGATGCCCGTCACGTCGACGGGGGCGCGCTCGGTTGCCACGCGCGTGACGTCGCGATGCATGCGCGGCGGCTTGCCGAGCAGCACTTCCATCGGCATGTCGACCGGATATTCGTCGGCGCCCGTCGCTTCGTCGTCGACGAGCTTCAGCTGGCGTTCGTCGGTCGCGACACCGACCACCGCGAACGGGCAACGCTCACGTGCGCAGATCGCCTCGAAGCGCGGCAGGTCGGCCGGCGCAATCGCCAGCACGTAGCGCTCCTGCGCTTCGTTCGACCAGATTTCGCGCGGCGACAGGCCCGATTCCTCGAGCGCGACCTTGCGCAGCTCGAAGCGCGCGCCCTTGCCCGCACCGTCGACGATCTCGGGGAACGCGTTCGACAGGCCGCCCGCACCGACGTCGTGGATGCTCAGGATCGGGTTTTCCGCGCCGAGCTGCCAGCAGCCGTTGATCACTTCCTGTGCGCGACGTTCGATTTCGGGGTTGCCGCGCTGCACCGAGTCGAAGTCGAGTTCGGCCGTGTTCGCGCCGGTCGCCATCGAGCTCGCGGCGCCGCCGCCCATCCCGATCCGCATGCCGGGGCCGCCGATCTGGATCAGCAGCGAGCCTGCCGGCACGTCGTGCTTGTGCGTATGTTGATCCGCGATGTTGCCGAGGCCACCCGCGATCATGATCGGCTTGTGATAGCCATGCACCTTGCCGCCGACGTTCTGCTCGTACACGCGGAAGTAGCCGCCGAGGTTCGGGCGGCCGAATTCGTTGTTGAACGCGGCGCCGCCGAGCGGGCCGTCGATCATGATCTGCAGCGGCGACGCGATGCGGTCCGGACGGCCATACGGGCCGTGCGCGTCGTTCGGGTTGCGCTCGCCGACCGGCTGCGCCGCGTCACGTGCGTTTTCCCACGACTGGCGGGCATCCGGCAGGTCGAGGTTCGACACGGTGAAGCCCGTGAGGCCGGCCTTCGGGCGCGCACCGCGGCCCGTCGCGCCTTCGTCGCGGATCTCGCCGCCGGCGCCGGTCGCCGCACCCGGGAACGGCGAGATCGCCGTCGGGTGGTTGTGCGTCTCGACCTTCATCAGCGTGTGCGTGAGCTCGGTGTGGCGGCCATAGCGCTCGCCCGGCTCGCCGGCCGCGCCTGCGTTGCGCGGGAACCAGCGTTCGGCTTCGGCGCCGACCATGATCGACGAGTTGTCCGAATACGCGACGATCGTGCCCTGCGGGTTCAGCTTCTCGGTGTTGCGGATCATCGCGAACAGCGACATGTCCTGCGCTTCGCCGTCGATCGTCCACTGCGCGTTGAAGATCTTGTGGCGGCAGTGTTCGCTGTTCGCCTGCGCGAACATCATCAGTTCCACGTCGGTCGGATTGCGTTCCAGCCTGCGGAACGCGTCGACCAGGTAGTCGATCTCGTCATCGGCGAGCGCGAGGCCCAGCTCGGCGTTCGCGCGTTCGAGCGCGCCACGGCCGACGCCCAGCACGTCGACGCTCGCGAGCGCCTTGGCCGGCAGTTCGTCGAACAGGTGCTTCGCGTCGTCGCGTGCCGCGACCACGCTTTCGGTCATCCGGTCATGCAGCACGGCCGCGACGGCTGCGCGCGCGTCGTCCGACAGCGCCTTCTTGCCGCCGAGCAGGCCCGACTTCAGCGTGACCGTGAATTCGATACCGCGCTCGATGCGGCGCACCTGCGTGAGGCCGCAGTGCTGCGCGATGTCGGTCGCCTTGCTCGCCCACGGCGAGACCGTGCCGAAGCGCGGCAGCACGACGAAGGTCTCGGCCGTACCCTTCTCGGCCGCCGGCTCGAACGGCGCGCCGTAGTGCATCAGCGCATCGATGCGCGCGCTGTCGTCGGCCGACAGCGGCTCGGCCGCATTGACGAAGTGCAGGAACTGCCCGCGCACCGCGACGATGTTGGCGTCGATTTGCTTGAGCGTGTCGAGCAGACGGGTTTGACGGAAATCGGAGAGGGCCGAAGCGCCGGGAAAACACGAGAAGTGAGCCATGGGCTGGACTGACGTCGATGAGTCGCGCAAGGTGGCGACGTAGGGCGAAAGGAAGGCCGTAATTATACCCGGAAGTCGGTCGCCCAAGACCGGCCGTTCGGCAGCCCGCATGCACCGCAACGGTGCCGCGGTCCGCGCCGTGCACAGATCGCTCGCCGGATTGCCCGCCGGGCCGCCCCGCGCGGGCGCGGCAACCGGCGGCCGTGGCGCGACTGCACGATCCCTGCTCGCCCGGCGCTGGTTCGCGCGATTTTGGCGCTATCATTCCGGCTTCACCGGGCCGGGGCCCTCAGCGAATTCTCACCGGACGGCGCCTGCGCGCCGCCCGTCATCGAAGCAATCCATGGATGTCATCGTCATCGGCGGCGGAATCAGCGGCGTCGCCACCGCCTACCAGTTGCGCGCGGCTGGCCACCGCGTGTGCGTGGTCGAACGCCACGCGACCGTCGCGCAGGGTGCGACCTACGGCGACGGCGGCGCGCTGCAGCCGAGCCCGCTCGACGTCTGGTTCGGCCCGACCTTCATGCGCCAGCGCCAGCCGCGCGACAGCGGCATCGTCTACAAGCCGGGCTTCAACGGCGGCGTGCGCCGCTTCGTCAAGCAGCTCGGCACGCTGCGCGAGCCCGACGCATTCGCCGCCCAGTACGCGCGGCTGCGCCCGCTGATCGACGCGTCGCGCGACACGCTCGCCGACATCGAGACGCACCTCGAACTCGAATTCGACCAGAAGCCCGGCATCCTGCACGTCGTGCGCGATCCGCGCGACTGGGACGCGATGCAGCCCGCGCTCGACCTGCTGCGCACGCTCGACCAGCCGTACCGCCTGCTCTCCGCCGACGAATGCGCGGCCATCGAGCCGTCGGTGCCGGCCGAGCCCGGCTTCGCCGGCGGCGTGCTGCTCGAGACCGAACGCACCGGGAATTGCCCGCTGTTCACGAAGCTGGTCAAGCAGGCGCTCGACGAGCATGGCGTGCAGTTCCGCTTCGGCGCGGAAGTCGCCGCGATCCGCGTCGACACGGGCCGCGCCGCGGTCGAGCTCGTCCCGACCGGCGACCGGCGCGCGTCGAATGCGCGCGAGGTCGACGTGATTTCCGCCGACGCGATCGTGGTCGCCGCCGGCGCCGGCAGCCTGCCGCTGCTCGCCCGGCTCGGCTGGCGCCTGCCGCTGCATCCGGTGCGCGTCCATACGCTCACCGCGCCGATCGCCTACGAAGAACACGTGCCGCACCTGAACGTCATCGATTCGATCAAGCGGATCTCGATCACGCGCACTCACCAGCGGCTGCGCGTCGGCGGCGGCGCCGTGCTGCAGAGCGTGCCCGACACCGCGAAACCGCTCGCCGAGCCACTGTCCGAGGCGGCGCTCGCGTTGCTCGGCCAGGCCGTCCACGACTGGGTGCCTGGTGCCGCCAGAATCTCGGCCGCGTTGTCGTGGCAAGGCATGCAGCTGCTGTCGCCGGACGGCCTGCCGGTCGTCGGTCCGACCCCGCATCCGCGCGTATTCGTCAATTTCGGGCACGGCCCGGCCGGTTGGGGACTCGCATGCGGGTCTGCTAAAGTGGTGACCGACTATCTGGGCGGCGACCTGCAACACTGGCCCGCCGACACGCTCGCCGCGCTGCGCGCCGGGCGCTTCACGACCTGACCGCCGCGGGCTCGTCCCCGGCGGCCGCCTTGCCAGCCGCCACGACCCCGCGATGACCGTTACCCGCCCGCTCCCCGATTCCGATCCCGTTGCGCTGCTGCGCGTCGCCGACCTGCGCAGCGGCGTGTTCACGCGAATCGTCGACGTCGAGCCCGATCTGCCGACGCGGCTGAACGACGGGCGTTGCGATCCGTCCGGCGCGTTCGTGTTCGGGATGAAGGACGAGGGTAGCGAG
>NZ_JAAGPM010000054.1:0-50651 GCF_017104865.1 Burkholderia sp. Ac-20349 | reverse complement strand
TGCGTACCTCGAGGCCGGCCTCGCCGGGCTGGGCATTCTGTGGCTACCCGACTACATGGCCCGCGCGCATCGCGCCCGCGGCGAACTCGTGCCGCTGTTCGAGCGATGGCAGCTCGAACCGATGCCGCCTGCGCCGCGAGCGCGCCTGCCAGCACGAGCACGACGTCGGTCGCCGCGATCGCGGCACGCCGTATCGCATTCGTTCCACCGGACCTCGACTGCATCGTCACGCACCATGCGCCGGGAACCCGCAACGCCCCTCCGGCATGCGGGGGCGAACCGGCGTCGACGTCGGCCGCGCCGCGCCGCGCGTGCCGAGCAACCTGCGATAGTCGGCGCGAATCAGGTCGTAGCATTCACACGCGTGATGTTCGAGGCCGTCGCGGTCGAGCACCGTGATGCGGCCGCGGCGCTGCCGGATCAATCCGGCTTCCTGCAGGTTGCCGGCCGCTTCCGTCACGCCTTCGCGCCGCACGCCGAGCATGTTCGCGATCGTCTGCTGCGTGACGGCCAGTTCGTCGCCGTCGATGCGATCGTGCGCAAGCAGCAGCCAGCGGCTGAGCTGCTCGCTGACCGAGTGATGCCGGTTGCACAGCGCGCTGCGCGAAATCTGCGCCATCGTCGCCTGGCAGTAGTTCAGCAGCAGACGATAGGTCGCCGGCGAGCGCTCGAATTCGGCACGCATCACGCAGCTCGGCACGCGATAGGCCATCCCGCCGATGCGCACCTCGACCCGATGCGACACCGAGGCGCCGCCGGCCAGCGTGGCCAGCCCGACCACCCCCTCTCGGCCGATCTGCGCGACCTCGACCATCGCACCGTCCTCCATCAGGTGCTGCACCGACATCATTGCCGTCGTCGGGAAATGCACGTGGCGCATCGGCTCGCCGACCCGGTCGAGTGCCCCGGCCTTGACCCGGACCAGTTCCAGATGCGGCGCCATGGTGCGGATGCTGTCCTCCGGGAGGGCTGCGAGAATGGCATTCGCCGAGTAGCTCGAGTGAAGATGAAGCATGTCTGTATCCCTTTTATTGTCCGCACCGCCTGCTGCCGCGTGCACGGAACTCGTTATCGCGATGCGCGCCCGGACGTTCCCAGCGGTTGCGGCCCACAACCCTGATTCCGACCGACCATCGGCTTGTCGCCGCCGGATCGAGTCGACCGTCCCGTTTCGACACGCCAGCCCGAATAAGCGATTTACGTGCCAATACATGCCCATCCTTAATATGTGAATCACGCCGGATTTAGATCGCCCGAATAATCGGCTAAAAAACAAAAAACCGTCTCATTTCCGGACACTCTTCCGGACCATGGACACTGCACGCCATTTGACTGATCATTTCTTTTGCATCGAGCCGAAGCAGCCGAACCGGTGCCACGAGGCTTGTCGCTCATATACTTACAGTCTATTTTCAATTGTTTACATGACGTCCCGGACTTTGCTCCGCGGAGACACCCCACCTCACACGGTCGTTTGAAACTGTCTCAAATTTGAATCGACACACTAATTCAATACTCTGTGACCTATCGCACACTTCGCACGCAACACATTGATTTTCAATCGCATTCTTGCGAGCACCATTTATTTGTCAAATAATGTTCAATGCCCGTCACGCACTCTCCCCACGCGATACGCGCCGCCACTCGATTGATTCACGGCTGACACCGAATGAATCGCCGCCGTCGCATTCTGTTTTCGGATGATTAATTCCGGCGAAATGAATCATTAAATCCAGATAACGTTTGCTCTCACGCAAAAATCGTCAAACTTTGTGAAATGACGCAATGTGCAATTGATCCAATTCAATAGCGTGCTAGCCTTTTCGCCAGTACCGTCACTCCATTCATGACGAACACAAGTCCGCACGAGCGTGCGAATTCCCCTTTCCGGGGTATCGCCGCGACGACGCGCGACCGCCACCCTACGAGGATGCGCCGTGACTCACCAGGCCCCTGACGCCGTCGCGCACGCGAACGGCATGATCGAGCTTTCCCACAGCTTCGACGCGAACCGGTTTCTCGCGGCCATCGACCGCGACGAGCTCGCGACGCTGGCGCCCCACCTTCAACTCGTCCACCTGAAATCGGGGCAGGTGCTCTGCGAACCCGGCGAAATGCTCGCCGCGGTCTACCTGCCCGTCACGACCGCGATTTCGCTGCAGTACGTGTCGTCCGGCGGCATGACGCTGGAAGTGGCGGAGATCGGCAGCGAGAGCGTGGTATGCGACGACGTGATCGGCGGCAGCGGCCGAATGCCCTGCCGCGCAGTCGCCTGCCGCGACGGCTTCGTCTACCGGCTCGACCGGCGCATGTTCGCCGCCGCGTTCGATGCGTCGCCGGTGATCCGCCATCTCGTGTTCGTCTGCGTGCGGCTGCTGATGGCACAGGTCTCGCAGATCACGTTCTGCAGCCGTCATCACGTGCTCAAACATCAGTTATGCAGATGGTTCCTGCTGGCATACGACCGCACGCGCAGCATCGAGATCCAGGTGACGCACAGCATGCTGGCGCAGATGCTCGGCGTGCGGCGCGAGACGGTGACCGATGCGGCCGGCGAAATCCAGAAGCTGGGCCTGATCCGGCAATACCGGAGCTCGATCGAGCTCGCCGACCTCGACGGCCTCGAAAAAATGTCGTGCGGCTGCCGGGCGATCGTGCGCGACGAGATGAGGCGCATCCTGTCGGCCGACTCGGGCGTGCCGGCCGCATCGCGCACCTGACCGGCCCGCCTGCGCGGCGCGGCGCTTCGTTGCGCGTGGTTAGCTCGGGGTTAGCTGTTTGTAGGGTGGCGAACAGAACGCAGTGTCTGCCAATGGTCTACTGATGCCGGACTGCCGGGGGGACGTCAGCGCGTATCGCGCGTCTGCCCGAGCGGACGACACCACGCACGCCGGAGCAGCACGTGAAAAACGAAATCAGAACCATCCTGAAGCACGTCGCCCACCTCGAAGCCGCGATCGATTCGATCGGCGACGGGGACGACCTCTACGAAGCGGGCCTCTCCTCGCTCGACACGATCCAGCTGATGCTTGCGGTCGAGAAGCAATTCAACGTCGAGATTCCCGACGAGATGCTGAACCGCAACCTGTTTCGCAGCATCGATGCGCTCGCGGACACGATCGCCACGCTGCAACGCACCGAGCATTCCGCATGAGCGCGCCGCTTCCCGAACTCGCAGCCGACAGCGATTCGCGTCGGCTCGACGAGGCCGCGCATGCCGTCGCGCAGATCGCCGCGCAGCACGCGGACGCGGTCGACCGCGACGCGCGCTGCCCCGTCGAGGCGATCGAGGCGATGCGCGCGCGCCGCCTGCTCGGCGCGATGGTGCCGGCCCATCTGGGCGGCGCTGGCGCGTCGCTGGAAGACATCGTGTCGGCCTGCTCGATTCTCGGCCAGGCCTGCGCGTCGTCGGCGATGGTGTTCGCGATGCACCAGATCCAGGTCGCGTGCATCGTCGATCACGCAGCCGACCAGGGCTGGCACAAGCTGTTCCTGCAGCAGCTCGTGCGTCACCAGTGGCTGCTCGCATCGGCCACGTCGGAAGACGGCGTCGGCGGCAACCTGCGCGCGAGCCAGTGCGCGCTCGAAATCGACGGCGGCGAGTTCCGGCTGCGCAAATCCGCGCCGACGATCTCGTACGGCGACTATGCGGACGGCATCCTCGCGACCGCACGACGCGATGCGGACGCGCCGGCTTCCGAACAGGTGCTCGTCACGCTGCTGCGCGACGGCTACACGCTCACGCGCCGCGGCGAATGGGACACGCTCGGGATGCGGGGCACCTGCAGCAACGGCTTCGAGCTCGACGCGCAAGGCGCCACCGTCCAGTGCCTGCCGGTGCCGTTCGCGAAGATCGCCGAGGAAACGATGGTGCCGGTATCGCACATCCTGTGGGCCGCCGTATGGATCGGCGTGGCCGGCGACGCGTTCCATCGCGCACACCAGTTCTTCCGCGCGCAGGCACGACAGACCGATGGCGCACCGTCGCCCGCGTCGCGGCGCATCGCCGAATCGCTCGCGCTGATGCAGGCGATGCAGGCCCGCGTCGACAACGTGCTGCGCCTCCACGCGAATGCGACGGCGCGCTCGTGGTCGGCCGGCATGGCCTGGGCCGCCGAAATCAACACGCTGAAGACCTACGTGTCGACGACCGCGCTGGAAGTCGCGCACCAGGCCATGATGATCTGCGGGATGGCCGGCTACAAGCAAGGCACGCCGTTCAGCATCGGTCGCCACATTCGCGACCTGCACGCGGCGCCGCTGATGATCAACAACGACCGCATTGCCGCCAATACCTCGAACCTGCTGCTCGCGCTGCGTCCTGCGACGCTGGAGAAACACTCGTGAACGATCGCCTTGCCGTGCCCTCCTCCGCCTCCGCTCCCGCCGACGCGCCGCTCGACCGCGCGGGCGTCAACCCGCTGCGCGACGAACTGATCGATGCGGGCCTGCTGGTCTCGACCGGCATCCAGGGCCTGTTCGGCCGCAGCGAACGGTTCGAGCGCGTCGTCGAAGCGCTCGATGCGTTCGTCACGCGCATCGGTGCCGACCAGCAGGCGGAAGTGCTGCGCTTCCCGCCGGCGATGAGCCGCACCGAGTTCGAGCGCAGCGAATACATGAAGAGCTTCCCGCAGCTCGCGGGCAGCGTGCATGCGTTCTGCGGCGACGAGCGCCAGCACCAGCGCGTACTGCAGTGCCTCGATCGCGGCGACGACTGGACGGAAAGCCAGAAGCCGACCTACGTCGTGATGACGCCGGCCGCGTGCTACCCCGTCTATCCGGTCGTCGCGCGCGCGGGCGCGCTGCCGGTAGACGGGCGGATCGTCGACGTCTTCTCGTACTGCTTCCGCCACGAGCCGTCGCTCGATCCGACCCGGATGCAACTGTTCCGGATGCGCGAATACGTGCGGATCGGCACGCCCGAGCAGATCGTGTCGTTCCGCGAGACGTGGATCGAACGCGGCACGCGGATGATCGAGGCGCTACGCCTGCCCAACGCGATCGATCTCGCGAACGACCCGTTCTTCGGGCGCGGCGGCAAGATCGTCGCGAACAGCCAGCGCGAGCAGAACCTGAAGTTCGAGCTGCTGATCCCGATCGAGCACGACGGTCGCCAGACCGCCTGCCTGAGCTTCAACTACCACATGGATCATTTCGGCCTGCTGTGGGACATCCGCACCGCGACGGGCGACGTTGCGCACACGGGCTGCGTCGGCTTCGGCCTCGAACGGCTCACGCTCGCGCTGTTCCGCCATCACGGCTTCGACCTCGACGCATGGCCGCGCGAAGTCCGCGACGTGCTGTGGGGCACGCCATGAGATTCGTGTCCCGCGACGGCGAAGACGCGTCGTTCGAGGATGTGCGCCACCGCGCGCGCCACTACCGGCCGCATCCGCTGCACAGCCAGGAGATGGTCTGGAAACAGACCAACTGCTACGTCGACATGTGGCTCGAGGTGCTCCGGTGGTGGGGCTTCAATCCGTACGCGGCGCTGCCGTTCACGATTGCGCTCGACTTCGAGGGCGACCAGTTCACGTTCTTCAAGTTTCCGCACGACGAACTGGAGCGGCTGTACGGCATCGTCGTGCAGGAGCACTCGATCTACGAACCGCTCGACCTGCACATCGAGACGCAGGTCGCGCGCGGCCACCTGATGATCGTCGAAGTCGACGCGTGGTTCCTGCCCGATACGCGCGGCAGCAGCTACCGCACGCAGCACACGAAGACGACGATCGGCATCGATGCGATCGACCGCGCGAAGCGCCAGATCGGCTATTTCCACAACAGCGGCTATTACGTGGCCGAGGATGTCGACTACAACGGGCTCGTCGGCGGCAGTTCGCCGATGACGCTGCCGCCGTACGTCGAATGCGCGAAGCGGCGGTTTGCGCCGCTCGACGAGCGCGCGCTGTGCGAAACGTCGCTCGCCGCGCTGCAGCGCCACCTGCGGCGCCTGCCGGTGGTCGACCCGATCGCCGCGTTCCGGCGGCAGTTGCAGACCGACGCGCGGACGCTCGCCGACTCACCGCTCGAGCACTTTCATGCTTACTCGTTCAATTCGGTTCGGCAGCTCGGTGCGAATTTCGAACTGTTCGGCCACTACGCGCGCTGGCTGCAGGCCAGCGGCTGCGTCGGGCCGTTCGCCGAGATCCGCGCCGCGTGCGATCGCATCGCGTCCGAAGCGATGGTGCTGGAATTCCGGCTCGCGCGCGCCTGCGCGCGCGGCAAGGAAGAGCACGGCGACTCGACGCTCGAAGCGATCGAGGCTGCGTACGCGGATGTGGTCGCCTGCGCGCGGCAGATCGGCTTGCCGCTGCGGCACCTGACGCCCGTACACAGCGACACTGCGGCACCCGTGCCGGTCATGCGGTGACGCGCACGCGTGCCCTGCCCGCGTGGTCGATGCTGGCGACGGCCGCGGGTGCCGCACGGGAACCGCGCGACCTCCCGGCCGCCGGCGCCGACTGGATCCCGGCGACCGTGCCCGGCACGGTCGCGCAGTCGCTCGCGCTCGCCGGCCGGCTCGACGACGCCGAATCGCTCGACGAGCGCGACCACTGGTACCGGATCGAACTGCGCGGACACGGGCCGCGCGTGCTGCGCTTTCACGGCCTTGCGACGCTCGCGCAAGCGTGGCTCGACGACACGCCGATCCTCCGCTCCGACAGCATGTTCGTCGCGCACGACGTAGCCGTGTCGCTCGACGGCACGCACCGGCTGACCCTCTGTTTCCGCGCGCTCGCGCCGCACCTGCACGACACGCGCGCGCCGCGCCGCGCGCGCTGGCGCACGCGGCTCGCGGAGCCGGCGGCACTGCGCACGATCCGCACGTCGCTGTTCGGACACATGCCCGGCTGGTTCCCGCCGCATGTGCCGACCGGCCCGTGGCGGCCCGTGGACGTGCTCGATCCGGCCGACGGCCCCGTTCTCGTCGAATGCGACCTGCATGCGCGCATCGAAGGCGACACGGGCTGGCTCGACGCGGAACTGACGTTCGCCGCACCGCTGCCCGACGCGCTCGCGGCACGGCTGTCATGCGGCCAGCACCACGCCACGCTCGAACGGGCCGGACCCGACCGTCTGCGCGCAAGCGTCGCGGTGCCCAGCGTGCGCCGCTGGTGGCCGCATACGCACGGCGAGCCGGTGCTGTACGACATTGCACTGCATATCGGTGACGAGCGGCGGCCGCTCGGCGCGACGGGTTTCCGCACGATCGAGGTCGACGCCGGCGCCGACGGCAAGGGTTTCGGGCTGCGCATCAACGGCGTGCCCCTGTTCGCGCGCGGCGCGTGCTGGAGCAGCGCCGCGCCGCTCGCGCTGCACGCGGACGACGCCACCTACGCCCGCCTGCTCGGGCTCGCGCGCGACGCCGGCTTCAACATGATCCGCGTCGGCGGCACGATGGCCTACGAGGCCGATGCCTTTCACGCCTGGTGCGACCGGCTCGGGCTGCTGGTCTGGCAGGATTTCATGTTCGCGAACTTCGACTATGCGCTCGACGATCCCGCGTTCGCGGACAACGTCGATCGCGAGGCGCGGCAGTTCCTCTCGCGTCACGGCGCATCGCCGTCGCTTGCCGTACTGTGCGGCGGCAGCGAGATCGCGCAACAGGCCGCGATGTCCGGGCTCGGGCCGAAGCAGCGCTTCCTCGAGTTGACCGCCGAGCGGCTGGCCGGCCTTGCAGCCGCACGCCGGCCCGACCTCCCGTACGTGCCCGATTCGCCCGACGGCGGCGTGCTGCCGTTCGCGCCGCGCGAACGCGTGTCGCACTACTACGGCGTCGGTGCGTACCTGCGCCCGCTCGACGACGCGCGCCGCGCGGACGTGCGCTTCGCGAGCGAATGCCTCGCGTTCTCGAACGTGCCGTGCGATGCGACGCTCGCCGAGCTCGGCTGGCCCGGCGTGCACGAGCCGCGCTGGAAGGCCGCCGTGCCGCGCGACCCCGGCACGTCGTGGGATTTCGAGGACGTTCGCGACCACTATCTGCAGACCCTCTACGACGTCGCGCCCGACCGGCTGCGGCGCGAGGATCCGGCGCGCTACTTCGAGCTGTCGCGCGCGGTGATCGCGGACCTGATGCGCGACACGTTTTCCGAATGGCGTCGCACCGGCTCGCGCTGCGCCGGCGCGCTCGTCTGGCAATTCCTGGACGTGATGCCGGGTGCCGGCTGGGGCATAATCGACGCCGCGCACCGGCCGAAATCGGCGTGGCATGCGTTGCGCCAGGTCCTGCAACCCGTGCAGGTGCTGGTCGTCGACGAAGGCTTGAACGGGCTCGACGTGCATGTCGTCAACGAGCGCCCCGCGCCGCTGTCGGCAACGCTCGAGCTGGTCGCGCTGCGCGACGGCCGCACGCCGGTCGCGCGGGCCGGCTGCCCGGTGCGGATCGCGGCGCACGACACGCTGCGAATCGGCTCGGCCGAGTTGCTCGGCCGCTTCTTCGACTGGACCTATGCGTACCGCTTCGGGCCCTGCGAACACGACACCGTCGTCGCGACGCTACGCGCCGCCGACGACGGCGCGCTGCTGTCGCAGGCGTTCCATTTCCCGTCCCGCACGCACCCTGCCGTGCTGGCGCGCCGCGAACTCGGGCTGGAGGCGTGCGTGTCGCGCACCGGCGACACGTGGCACGTCGACATCGACACACGGCACGTCGCACGCCATGTGCAGATCGATGCGCCGGGCTTCATGCCGCGCGACGACTGGTTCCATCTCGCGCCCGGCACGCCGGCGCGTGTCGTGCTCGTTCCGCTCGAAATGGGCGGGAACAACGGGGCCGCGGCCGATGGGCCGCCCGTGGTGGAAATCCGGGCCGTGAACGCCGCACGCACGGTGCGCGCCACGCAGGCAGGTTGACATGACGCTCGCGGCTGCCGAACGCCGCGAGCGCCCCGGTCGTATCTCAGTCGGACGAGCCTGTCCCGCGCGGCCGCTCGATTCCGTAAGCCTCCATCCAGCGATACAGCGTCGCACGCGACACGCCGAGCTCGCGTGCCGAAGCCGCAACGCGCCCGCGCGTGCGCAGCAGTGCGGTTTCGATTGCCTCGCGCTCGATCGACTTGCGGATGTCGGCCACCGACGGTGACGCGGCATCGAGACAGTATTCGAGTTCGAGATCCTGCGCGGTAATCAGGCGCCCTTCCGTCATCACGACCGCACGGCGCACGCGGTTGATCAGCTCGCGGACGTTGCCGGGCCAGTCGTGCTTGTAGAGCGCCGTGATCGCATCCGTCGAGAAGCCGCGCACGCGATGGCGCGCATCGCCGCGAAAGCGCTCGAGCATGTGATGCGCGAGCAGTTCGATGTCCTTGCCGCGCGCGCGCAGCGGCGGCTGGTCGATGCGCATCACGCACAGTCGATGGAACAGGTCCGGCCGAAAGCGTCCTTCCTCCATGGCACCGCGCAGGTCGACGTGCGTCGCCGATACGATCCGGACATCGACCGGCACCGGATCGCTGCCGCCCAGGCGATGGATTGCGCGCTCCTGCAGAAAACGCAGCAGGCTCGCCTGGCTCTCGTGCGGCAGGTCGCCGATCTCGTCGAGCAGCAGCGTGCCGCCGTTTGCCGCTTCGACATAGCCGATCTTGCGCGCGTTCGCGCCGGTAAACGCGCCGCGCTCATAGCCGAACAGTTCGGACTGCAGCAGATGCGGTGGAATGGCCCCGCAGTTGACCGCGACGAACGGGCCGTTGCGGCGCTCCGAATGGCGATGGATCGCGACGGCCGTCAACTCCTTGCCGGTGCCCGTTTCGCCGAACACGAACACCGGTGCATCCGTGCGCGCGAAGCGCCGCACCGTGTCGAACAGCCGCAGCATCGCGCTGCAGGTGCCGACGATACCTTTCTCCTCCGATTCGAGACGTTCCCGGTCGCGCGCGAACAGGCACTCCATCCCGTACGCATGGCCGACCGTATCGGCGATCCGCTGGTGCGATGCGGGCAACGTGACGTAATCGAAGCAATAGTCGCGCAACAGCGCGCGCACGTTCGGCGAAGCGGTCTGGCCGGCGTCGACGAGTGCAACCCAGACGACGTCGCGCATCGACGCGCAGGTCGACGCGATGCTGCCGATCGCGTCGGCATGGCCGCCGCTGAGGTCGAGGATGCCGCAGGTGATTTCGCCGGACGTTTCGCGCAGGTCGCTCGCCTGCGCGACGATCGACACTTTCCAGTCGCGTCGCGCCAGTTCCTTTCGCAGCATGACGGACGGCGACTGCGTCCAGTAAATCAGCGGACGCTGCCCGTTACCACTCCCCGCGCCGGCGCTCTTATCGCGCGTTATTGGCATATTCATAGCGAACCATCACTTTCTCCACTCCGCGAACCGTTCGCGTGCGCTGCGGCCGGCGGCGCATGGCCGCCTTTCCGCGCTGCGTTTCCGCAGCTTTGGCGAAGATCGAAACTGCACACGGCGAGAGCCCCCGGAGGTCGAGCCGGATGTCATCCGGCCTCGTTGTCATCGAACTCGAAGGGAACGCGCGGCTGCGGGAGCCACGACGTCCCCGCTTTGAGGCGACCCGCCATCCAGGCGGAGCGCGTCGGCAGACGGGAATGCCGTCGGCATGTGCGTCACGTCGTACACGACAGGTGCGCCCGATGCTGAACCGGATGGCCGCCAACCCGTTGCCGGAATGACCGCCGCATCCCATCCGCTCCTGAATTTACACCCCGTTTGGAGATGGTCTTGTTACCAAAAGATAAACCTGAATCAACCGGTTACGCGACTGGTCGCCCCGCACTACACGCGTTTGACCACTCAGATTTGATTATCTATGAGCATTCCAGTCAATCAGTGGCAAATACTACTTTTCCGCAAAATGGGGGGGGCTGATTGCCCGTGATTTCCATCGAAATCCCCGGGAAAGGCCGGCACCGCGTTCCACTCACCGCATAATCGCGCGCGCCGCCGGACGGCCGCATCGTATCGCGATGGCGCACGGCCCGCTCATCCCCCGCTCGTCCGTTACACGCCGTAATCAACCGCCCTCCATCGCGCATCGAATTTCGCGGTGCCGACGCGCGGCGAAACGCATGTCGCTCGCGCCGGTCGTCCTCCGGCGCATCGTCGCGGCCACGCGTGAAACCGGTTGTGCCGACACCGATCTCCCGCAGTGCAGCATGACGGTCCGACGCGCCGTGCATGGACCCGCCGCGACTGTGCGTTGCACTCCGTCGGCGCGAATGTGGCCTGCACGTGGTCGCAATGGGCCAGGCCGCACCGCGCGATTGCCAGCGGCAACCACGGTAGATCGCTGCGGTAGCGCATGCGGTCAGACAACGGCATGCGGATGAAGGACGTGTGCGCCGCACGGGCACGCACGATCCTGAAGAAATTCGACGAAGCAGCATTGGGTCGGCCTGCACCAAGCTGCCGACCGCCTGCGTGAATATGTGCCCGGTACCGCCACGCACGACCGGCCCGTCGTGAACGCTCGCAATCTTCAAGTCCTGCCCCCGGTTCTTTATTGACATGCGATGTTGACTGGCCACGCATCGAGGCGGGCCACCAGGATCGCGGCCATTATGGAAAAGCACCGGCTGCCGTGGTGTGTGCTACCGCACTTAGCGACGCTCGCGCGGCAAGCCGCGGCTGCGCGTACCGCGCCTGCCGTGCGAATCCGGATCGTGAGTACGCTTTCGAACAGACCGACGCACGGCGTCCCCGGATGATGAGGATCGCCGCGCCGCACGGAACGATCGCGTCCGTGCGGCACGGCGTGCCGAAGGCATCACGCGAGGACAGCATCATGGAATGGCATTGTTGTGAATTCGAACATCTGGGCGCCGTCGATCTCTATGCAATCCTGCGCGCGCGCAACGCCGTGCTGGTGGTCGAGGACGCGCACACGCATCTCGACATCGACGGCAAGGACGCGGGCGCGCTGCATGTCTATGCGAGCGTGCGCGACGGCGACACGATGGAAGTCGCGGCCTACGCACGCATCCTGCCCGGCGACGACATCGATCCGGACGTCGTGATCGACAAGGTACTGACGAGCGAAAGCTGTCGCGACGACGATACGCTCGAGCGGCTGATCGAGCGTGCCCTCACCGCCGCGCAGGCTGCGTGGCCCGACACCGCGGTGCGCACGCACGTGCCGGCGCCGCGCCAGGCGTTCTACAAACGTTTCGGATTCCGCAAGGCCTACGGCCCGTATCTCGAACAGGGCACGCCATTCATCGGCCTGGTCCGGCCGGCCAGCCGCGCCGCCGGCGCGCTGCGCAACCTGCTCACCCGGACCGTTTCGGCGCACCGGTCGCGCAACGACGACGCGCGAACCGACAGCCATGCACACAACCGGCTGCCCGCCGACACTGGAGCCAATCGATGACCCCCACCCTTCGCCCGGTTCCCGAACCCGAGCTGCCGCACATCCTGCCCGTGATTCTCGCAGGCGGCTCGGGCACGCGACTGTGGCCGCTGTCGCGCGAGCAGTATCCGAAGCAGTTGATCGAGCTGGTCTCGAACGAATCGCCGTTGTCGACGACGGCGCGCCGCCTGAACGGCATCGCGAACGCGTCGCTCGGCGACACGCTGCTGCTGGTCTGCGGCGAACAGCATCGCGTCATGAGTGCCGCACAGGTGCTCGGCCGCGCGGCGCCCGCCCGCATCCTGCTCGAACCGGCGGCACGCAACACCGCGCCCGCGCTCACGCTGGCGGCACTCGACGCGAACCAGCTCGCGGACGATCCCGTGCTCGCGGTCATGCCGGCCGATCACGTGATCGCCGACGTCGGCGCATTTCAGGACGCGATCGCACGCGCGGCGCGCTACGCGCAGGAAGGCGCAATCGTCACGCTGGGCGTGCTGCCGCGGCGCGCGGAAACCGGCTACGGCTACATCCAGGTCGGCGAGCCGCGCGCGGGCCGCCACGGCGGCCAGGGTGGCTACGCGATCGCGCGCTTCGTCGAAAAGCCCGACGCGGCGCTGGCCGAGCGCTATCTGCAATCGGGCGACTACTGGTGGAACAGCGGGATTTACGTCACGCGTGCGTCGGTCTGGCTGCGGGCGATCGGCACGCTCGCGCCCGACATCCATGCGGCCTGCGAAGCCGCATGGCGTGCGGGCATCGCCGAGGATCCGTTCTTCCGGATCGACGCGGCGGCCTTCGACGCGTGTCCGTCGGACTCGATCGACTATGCGGTCATGGAACGGCTCGCGGAACACCGCGAACTCGGCATCGAAGGCATCGTGGTGCCGCTCGCGGCCGGCTGGTCGGATGTCGGCACCTGGGATGCGATCTGGGAGATCATGCCGAAGGACGATCACGGCAACGTCGCGCGCGGCCCGATCGTGTTCGAGGACACGCAGGACAGCCTCGTGCGCTCGGAGGGCCGCCTGATTGCGTGCGTCGGCATGAAGGACGTCGTCGTGATCGAGACGCCCGATGCCGTGCTGGTCGCGAACAAGCACGACGTGCAGCGCGTGAAGAACATCGTCGCGCGGCTGAAGACCGAACGGCGCCCGCAGGCGAGCGAACACCGCAAGGTGCAGCGGCCGTGGGGACACTACGATTCGATCGATCTCGGCGAACGCTTCCAGGTAAAGCGGATCGTCGTCGAGCCGGGCAAGCGGCTGTCGCTGCAGATGCACTATCACCGCGCCGAGCACTGGATCGTCGTACGCGGCACGGCGAAGGTGACGCGTGGCGACGAGACGTTCCTGCTCTGCGAGAACGAGTCGACGTATATCGCGGTCGGCGAACTGCATCGGCTCGAGAATCCCGGCCGGATTCCGCTCGAAATCATCGAGGTGCAGTCGGGTGACTATCTCGGCGAGGATGACATCGTCCGTTTCGACGATCAATACGGGCGGGCCGTCGAAGTACGGGAGGCAAAACCGGCCCCGATTGCGTCAAAGAAAACGCACGCGCCAGACGTCGCTCGATAAGCACGTGCCGACCATGCCGCCGAACAAGTGGAAGACCGGCGCGCGGCCAGCCAGGTTCCGGCCGTCCAATGTAAGCCATCGCACCCAGCACGTCGCACGTGCGTAGCACAATGCTTCAGACACGTGGCGTCACACGTCCTCGAACGAACGATCACCGTTGCGCGACATGAATCGTCCGATCCCTTCCAGCAGCAAGGACGCATTTCGTCCTCTTGCCATATCGGTGCCCCATCGAGTGGATCGATCCCCCGACAACGTCGACATATCGCGCGCCCGAGCGAGGTAGAACGGACACGGACGGCAAGACTTCATTCCATCCATTCACTTAGTCATACATATTTTTAATGTTCCCCATCGACCGAATTGAATGTCGTCGACATGGCGACCCGTCGGATATTCGCTTTTGCGGTCGACCTCGCGTCATCCGGTCGAACAGGCAGCCCAGAAGATGACCACTCAAAGGATCGTTCATATCGTCGAAGCGTTTGGTGGTGGCGTGCTTTCAATGCTCGTCCATCTCGCCAATCACGCCGCGGCAACCGGCGTCGACGTGACCGTGCTGCATTCCATTCGCCCCGAAACGCCGAACGATTTCCCGACGCTCTTCAGGCCCGACGTCAAGCTCGTCCACGTCGACCTGACCCGCGAAGTCAGTGTCAAGAAGGACCTGCTCGGTTTGCGCACGCTGGTTCAATGCCTTCGTGAATGCCGTCCGACGGTGATCCATCTTCATTCGTCGAAGGCCGGCGTGCTGGGACGAGCCGCAGCAAGGATCGCCGCACCTGCCGCAAAGGTGCTCTATTCCCCGCATGGCCTGTCGTTTCTGCGCTGCGATGTTTCCCTCGCGAAGCAGTTCGCCTACCTGAGTTTCGAGCGAATGGCAGCCCTCCTCGGCGGAACCATTGTCGCCTGCTCGGACAGCGAACTCAGGGAAATCAAGGGAAGAATTCGAGCGAAATCGGCCGTGCTGGTGGAGAACGGCGTCAACGTCGTCGAGATCCCTTCGCGTCGGGCACGTGACGATCACAAGATTGCAATCGGAATGAGCGGTCGCGCGTCGTTCCAGAAAAATCACCAAGCCTTCGTACAGCTGGCGTCCGAGCTGCACGACGCCGACGTCGAGTTTCTCTGGATTGGCGGAAACGCCGAAGAGATTCCGGATCCTCGAGACAGTCAGGCAATTGTCTGCAGCGGCTGGGTGACGCGTTCGCGCGCACTCGAGTTGACGTCCGGACTGGACATCTACGTCCAGACCTCGCGCTGGGAAGGCATGCCGCTGGCACTGATCGAGGCTCAGGTGGCCGGCCTGCCCGCCGTGGTGACGGACGTCGTCGGCAACCGCGACGTGGTCATTCACGGTGTGACCGGATATGTCGCGTCAAGTGTCGACGAGATGTCGCGGTATGTGGCCCTGCTCCGCGACGACCGGCAGCTTCGAGAACAAATGGGGGAATCTGCCAGAAAGTTTGCGCTCCATCGGTTTTCGATGAGTTCCATCTTCAGGCAGTGGCAGTCCCTTTACGGACTGAACGCACGCCAGCTTCGCGCCGATGCCCGGTATTTCGAGCATGCCGCGCCTGAGCAGGTCAAGGCCTGACCCATCGCCGAAATCGCGAACCGTGCGGGTCCGCCTCGACAGCGATGCACTCGGCAAATCGGTCGCCCCCCAACAATCGAACCGATGCACGTCATGGACACGATGCAGGCGGTGCGGTTGAACACGATACGGACGCGCGCCGCCACGCATCGATTACTCCGGATTTGACATGAGCAACCTCAAAGAACCCAGGAAACTCGTTTATAACGGCCGTTTCGCCACCCAGAAAACGACAGGAGTGCAACGCGTCGCACGCGAGTTGATCGCTGCACTGGTCCGGTCGCAACCGCAAGATTCCGTCACGCTCCTGGTTCCGCCACATACCGATGCCGTGGTGAGCGGCACGAAGACGGTCAAGGTCGGTTTCGCCAAGGGCGTGATCTGGGAGCAACTGGTCCTGCCTCTATTTGCTCACCGCGACCGGATCGTCAACCTCAGCAATTCAGGTTCCATTTTCCTCGGCAACCAGATCATCTATATGCACGACGCGGCGGTATTCGACACACCCGCGCACTTCTCCCGACCGTTCCGGGCCTGGTACCGGATCATGTTCTGGATTCTTGCGCGCACGTCCGTTTGCGTGTTGACGAACTCCAGCTTCTCGCGCGATCGCCTCGCACACCACTGTGGTGTTTCAACGGACAAAATCAGCGTCGTACCACTGGGTTCGGACCACCTCGACGCACTGGAGCCAGACCCGAGCGTATTGAAGGAGCACGCGCTCACGCCCGGCCGGTTCGTGCTGGCGGTCAGCAGCATGAACCCCACCAAGAACTTCGGCCGGCTGATCGAGGCATTTCGGCAAATCGACGACCCGTCGGTCGATCTCGTCATCGTCGGCATGCGCAATACCGCCGTGTTCGGCGTGCAGGACGAGATCTCCGCGCCCGAGCCGAACATCAAGTACGCCGGGTACATCAGCGACGAGAAGCTGAAGGCGCTGTACCAGCATGCGGCCTGCTTCCTCTATCCGTCGATTTACGAGGGGTTTGGCATTCCGCCGCTCGAGGCGATGCGATATGGTTGCCCGACCCTGGTGGGAAGATCGGCAGCGCTGCCGGAAGTCTGCGCCGATGCGGCGCTCTATTGCGATCCCTATTCGTCGGACGACATTGCAGAAAAATTGCGCAATTTGCTCGATTCTGCCGATCTCAGGGCGGACCTGAAACGCCGGGGAGCCATCCATGCCGAGCAATACAGCTGGAGCAAGAGCGCGGAAATGATGACGCGGATATTCAATACGCTTTGAGCTGGCCGATGCGAGTCGAGCCGGATCAACTCGGTTTCGACTCACTGTTCATCGGACGGAGAATGAGCGCTCGCCGCCAGCCGGCAAGCGCTCGCCCACGTTGACCGCCCCCTCCGATGCCGTTCTCCAGCGCGGCAAACGACACCAACCGAACAGCGTGGGACCGTCCCCTTTCCCCGGCCTCGTCGGTGCCGCTACGTGAATCCACGACACCGTGGTTTCCCGACATTACACGCGCTGGCGCTCGGTCGAGCGAACCGGAAAACCACGCATCCGCACGCGTTCGACGACCGGCCGGCTCGATCCAGTGTATGTATTGAAGACGTGCCCCGTGATATCGGCACCGATACTCCGCAAACGCGACAACGCAGTCTCAACGTCGGCGACGCGCGTCACGCCGCTGCGTGAAACAAGGACGTGCGCGTCGCACTTCACGCCGACGATGCCAAGCACGTCGTTGTTCGGCAGCAGCGGCGGTCCATCAATGACGACGAAGTCGTAACGCTCGCGCAATGACGCGATGAGTGCCGTGAACCCCGCGCCTTCCAGCAACTCGCCAGGAGACGTCTTGACCGGAGCACCCGCCGGCATGATCGACAGGTGGCTTCCCGCCACAGGTAACGTCACGGTATCGGGCGACACCGAGCCGTCGAGCACCTGGGTAAGGCCCGGACCGCCGGCCATCGACGAAGCACGCAAGTCGGCGTTGATCAGCAGCACGCTGGCGTTCGTTCCCGCCAGCAGGTACGCCAGATTCGACGACACGAAACTGCAGCCGACGCCCGCTGTCGTCCCCGTGAACAGCAAGACCTTGCCGCCCTTGCCACCCTGACCAGGCGCCGCGAGTATCACCTTCAGGCTCGCTCGCAATGCGCGCACCGAATCGATACCCGTGTCGTCGGGATGCGTCGCGGCCAACGGCAACGCTGTCAGGCGCGGTCCGCCAGGCGCGGCTGCCAATGCAGGCGACGGCGCCACGATCGCGAGACAGGGGCGATCGGCCACCCTGGCCAACGCGGCTGGCGAATGAAGTTCACGGCGATACAGCGACAGCAGATGCACACCCGTCAATGCGAGGAACACCCCTGCAAACAGCGCGCCGAGCACGACGATGCCGCGCTTGGGCCACACCGGCCGGAACGGTGCGACTGCCCAGTCGACGGCCGTCACGCCCGGCGACGCGCTGGAAATGGCGAGCTCGAGCTGCTGCGCGTTGGTCAGCACACTGGTGTAGAGCTGCGTCGCGATCGTCACCTGGCGCGACAGCCGCACGAATTCGCGCTGCGTCGTCGGCAACTGAGCCGCCATTGCACTCGTGTCACGGATCTCGCGCTTCACCTGCTCGAGCTGCGACTGCACAGTCTGATACTGGAAGCTCTTTGGCAGAAAACGCTGCCTGACGTCGTCGAGCGAGATCTGCAACGCGGTCTGGTGCTCGGCCAGCGTGTTGAGGCGACTGATCAGCGCGGCGCCTTGCTGGTCGACGTCGATCGCACCGTTCTGCGTCCGGTACCGGTTCAGATCGTCCTCGGCTTTTTGCAAGTCGTGCTTCAGTACCGGTAGCCTTTGGCGCAGCGAGTCGAGATTGCGCCGTGCGCGATCGGTCCGAAACGCGAGGTCACGCTGCAGATATTGCTGCACGATCGCGTTGACCATCTTTTTCGCTTCCCGCGCACTGTCCGCCTGGTAGCTGAGCCGAATCATCGAAGGCGATTCCAGTGTCGAGTCGCGGTTCGGCACGACCGTCTTCAGATGCTTCGATACGTTTTCGAAAACGAGCGGCTCCGGCTGCTTGCGCACCGTGAATGCGATACCCGGACGAGCGCGCAACACGTCGACGCGCAGCCGGCCGGCCGTAGCTTCGCCCGGCAACCTGAACGGTACCGTTTCACCGACCGTGCCATGCGCAAGCGCATGGTTGTCGTCGTCCTGGAGCGTCCAGGTGCTCGCGTCGTCCGCCACGATCCTGAATCGATCGCCAAGCGCATTCGTCGGAATCGAGAATTCGCCGATGTCGAGCCTCTCGCCCCCCCACGCATAACCGGTCAGCCCCAGTGGCGCCGGCGCGAGCGTATCGTCCGAATCCGAGCGCGATGCGACGATCGAACCGATCAGCGGAAACCGGCTTGCATTGCGGATATCGAGATCGGCACCGGTCGCCTCGATCGCACTGTCAATGACCGCGCGGGAAATCAGCATCTCGCTTTCGTCGGACGCGGACGGCGACGCCGCGATCGTTCCGGAGACGTCCGACAGCGAACTGATCGAAGAGCCGGGCTTGGTCTGGACACGCAGCAGCGCTTCGGCCCGATACTGCGGCGTGGCCAGCAACGCGTACAGCACGCCAGCAGCGAGCGTTACGCCGATCGTTGTCAAGAACAGGCGGCGATGCTGGGTGACGGCTTGCCAAAGCTGCACCATCCCGGATTCGTCCGGTACTCGCTGCGGATATTGGATGTTTCGTGCGTTGGATGTCATGTTGATTTTCTGTATGAGGCGACCGTTTCCGATCTTGCTTGCCGGCTATCGGCCAGCCGCCGAGACGATGAACACCGGGCCCTGCTCTTCGCGGAGTGTCAGCCGACGACGCGTGATGTCGAGCGACGCTCCATAGAGATCGGATGCGGACGTGCCGGCAGCAGGCAACTGCGACAGGTCGACGTCTACCGCGCTGTTTTTTTCATAGCACCAGACCACGTACTTCACGACGCCGTCGGCCCGCAATTGCAGGATGGCAAAGCGGCGGACCGGGTCGAGAAACAATCCTGCGTCGCGGGCGTTCGCGGTAAACGAGAACAGATGGCGCACCGCGACGTATGCGGGCAGCGGCGTGTTATCGGCGTCCAGCAGGCCGAAATTGTGCTCCATGTTCTTCGGGTCGCGGCCATCGTTGCGCATGTCGTAGTAGGCGGTGAGCCCGATCTGCGCGATCCAGTCGACCAGCAAACGCCGTACCGCGTAGCGCGCCTGGCGCTCGCGCGCGACCGGATCGTGACCGTCACGGGTGTGCGCCACGTACTTGTATGCATAGGTCGGATACGACCATTCGGTGGCCCAGATGGCGGGAGCGATACGATACGTGGCGAGCTCGCGCGTGAGCGCAGCATAGTCGCCCAACGCGGTTTCCGGCGCACTCTGCCGATACGGATGTACGCTGACCGCATCGGGTGCGGGCTGCGATGCGCTGCCGATATCACCGACCGCCCGGATGAATGTCATGTCGACCTGCTGAACGCCGCCTGTCGCAACGACCGCATTCGGATTCGCCGCCTTGACCGCCCGGACGGTCGCTTCCAGCAGGTTCCGGTACGCGGCCGGCGATGGCGGCGCGAGCCAGTAGTCCTTGTGATCCTGCTCGTTCCAGACTTCGAAGCGTACGGGCTGATCGCGATAGTGCCGCGCGGCTTGCGTCGCATACTCGGTGAATGCGTCGATCTGTGCGGGCGACGTCGGCGGCTGCTTGGGCGCGTATCGCGGATGCCCATAGCCGAGGATGAACAGCGCGCCGAGCCCACGCGCGCGCAGGTTGGCGACGAGTGCATCGTAGCGCGAGAAATCCCAGCCTTTCGGCGTTTCCACCGAATCCCAGAACAGGTCGGTACGGACGAACGAGAAGCCGGCGTCTCGTACCGCGTCGAGCAACGCCGGATCGGCGATCTCGTGAATCGCGACACCCGAATTCGCGCGCGTGTCGAAAAAGCGCGGGAGCGCGACGAACGGCAGCGTCGACGTTTGCGTCCCATTCGGCAGGACGACGGCCGGCTCGTCCGAGCTGGCGGGATTCGATGCCGTCGATATGACGACGGCCCCAAGCAGCGCGGTCGCGAACCACCTCGCCCACGACCTCGCGCGTGCAGGTTGAATGGTCAGGCTCATCGACTGCCCACCCAAGTCGCCGCGCGTCCCGGGGCATCGCGCCCGGCTCGACGCTCACGGCCGGCATGCACGGTCAGCGTGCGGATCGCGAGGCCCGTGAAGAGCAGACAGCCAAGCGCTTCGAAGATGTCAGTCGTCACGCCGCTCAACAGCACGAAGAGCAGCATCAGCCACGCTCGCGGGTCATCGGTACGACTTGCAAGCACGCGCTGCGCAAATACGAGCATGACGAGCATGGCTCCCGCTACACCGAGATTCGCGACGACATAGAGCGCGGCATTATCGGAGTAGCCGGTATTGAAGCCGAAGTCGGCCGTATAGTAAGCCGTCGCGGAACCGAAGCCGCCGGGCCCGACGCCGAACCAGAGCAGGTTTGCACTCGCCATGCCGTCGAGCAGCTTTGGCCACGTGTTCAACAGCCGGTCCTGCATCGAAGCGAGCGACCCCGTATCGGGGACACCCACGTTGATCGTCGCGGCGATCACCCACCCCGCAACGGGCAATACGATCATCAAGCTCGTCAGGACGATACAGGCGCGTCTGAGGCCTGCCGTTTTCAGCGCGGCGAAACAGAGCAGCACGAGCGAAAGCGCAATGAGTGTCGTCTTGTTGGTGGTGGCCCAGATCGCGGCCGCCGACATTGCGAGCAGCGCCGCGATGGCCATCGCGTTGCGCAGGCGCGGGACGAGCCACGTGGTCAGCAAACCGATCACGAGGCCGGTCGTGGCGCTGCTTCGACCAAAGCCGGTCAGGCGCGGGACGGTACCGACGTAATTGGACGACGCGAGCTGCACATTGACGCCGTCCACGTCGATGCTGCCGCCCACCCATGGCAGGTGTACCAACCCGTTGAGCATGACGCCGGCGCAGCAGGCCGTCGTCAACACGACGAACGCGAGCCGAATCGGGCTCGACTCGAGCATGTCGAGCGCGCCGGGCGGCATCAGGAGCACGAACAGCAACGGCGCGACCGTCCAGATCCAGAAACACGCGGCCACGAGACTGACGCCGTTCGCGAGCGAAACGCACAGCTGCACGGCCAGGTAACTTCCGACGAGCAGCGTATCGATGCGCGGGCGTATCACGAGGCCGAGCACGATGCAGCCGACCATCAGCGCCTTGGGCAGATAGCCGAGCATCGAAATGCCGGCGAGCGACGTGTAGTAGCGGATCGCGCCGGAAAAGACCTCGCTCGCGATCGCGATCATGAATGTGGCGGCCCAGAGCCGGTTAATCGATCGGTTTCCGTTCATGATGCTGGAGACACATGTTGTCGAGCGGAGCGACGCGAAGGCGTGGCGCGCGACATGGTGCGCGCAAGCCGCCCCGTGCGAATTGCGCCGACCAGGTGCGGCGAAGTACCGCCGGCCTGCGTTCAGGTCCGGCCAGTATAGGTGGGCGCACTCGGAAGAAACGTTCGACAACCCACACTTTCAGTGCCCGCCGCGTGGCGGAATCGCGCCGCCACCGTCCCCCGCGTCGTACGTGCAGCACCGCGAATCGCGTCACCCCGAACGCACCGGCACGTTGACCAGACCAACCCGTTCGCGACGGAGAACGTACGCAAGAGCGACCGCGACGGCCGTTTCGGCGATCAATACTGCGATAGCGGCGCCCCGCTCGGCAAACAGCATCGCAAGCGGCGGCAGCAAGGTCACGTTCAACATGCCGGACGAGATCAGGATGACGCTGAAGGCACGCTTCATGCCGAGCGGCAGCATCGTTTGAACACCGAACAGATCCGTCATGCAAGCCATGAACGGCACCAGGGCCAGCCAATGCAGCACGCCGACCGTCGGCGCGAACGAACTGCCGTACAGGATCCGGACAGCAATCGGCGCGCATGCGTAGATGGCTGCCGACATGGCCAGCACGAGCGCGCCCTGCACGACGATCAGCTTGCGCAGGAACGCAAATGCCTCGTCGCGAGCGTGATGCATCAGATAAGTGACATGTGGATAGGTTGATGCCCGCAGCGGCTGCAACAGACCCACCGCGGCCCGGATCAGTTTGTCACCTGCAGCGAAATAGCCGGCGGCGACGTTACCCGAGACGATGCTCAGCAGCACGGTATTGGTCGACGCGTAGAACGAGATCGACGTCGACGCGAGGAACACCTGAAAGCCGGCTTGCAGCGCTGCGACGATATCGGCAAACCGCACGTGTACGCGCTCGATCTCGCGCCGAAAGAAGAGATATGCCAGCAACGTGATTCCGCACAGCAACGGCACCGCCGCGTTGATCATGACCGCCGGCAGGAGATCGTCCGGCGTGCGCACCCACAGGAAGAAGGCGGCGACACTGAGCACACGGTACACAACCACCGTGACGCTGTACACGCTCAGCCGCTGGATTCCCTGGAAGTACCAGCCTGGTGTAAGCGCGGCGCCGATCGCCATCCCGAATCCGATGAGCAGCGCCGTACGCTCCGCTGCGAAATGCGGAATCAGCATCGTCAGTGCAATGAGCACGACGAAGCCGGCGACGGTGATCAGCCACTGGGCGCAAACCGTCGTCCAGAAAATGCGGGAGCGCTCCGCCCTGTCTTTCGCGAGCGCGACACGCGGCGTTGCGGTCAGGTCGAAACTGTAGTTCGCCAGATTGATGAAGTACGTTGCAACCGCCAGCACGAACGACAGCGTGCCGTACTGTTGCGGGCCGAGTACACGCGTCAGCAGCGGCAACGTGACGAGCGGCACGACATATGTCGAGATTTGCAGCGAAAACAACAACGCAAAGTTTTTTCGAACGGCGGTCATCGTGCTTTCCGGGCTGAATGTGAACCTTGCACCGACCGTCAATGTGCCCGCGTGCGCGGACCGTCCCCGCCGATGCCGAGCACGGCGTACAGCGACGACGCATAGCAGTCGACCGAGTAGAGCGACCAGTCGTAGCGACGGTTCTCTCTGTCGAGGTGCGCCCGCAATTCGACGAGTGCGCGCGCGAAGTCCTCAGGCGTATTCCGGTAGCAAATCTTGTTGCCGATTTCGTCGCCGAAGGTCGACAGGCTTCCGATGTCGTGCACGAGCGCCGGCAGGCCGAGCATTGCGGCTTCAACGATGACGAGGGGCGCGTTTTCCACCCAGATCGACGGCAACACGAGGGCATCGTGCATGGGCAGTGCCGCGAACAACGTGTCGTGATCGAGGCGTCCAGCGAAACGCAGCCGCCCCGATTCGACGAGTGTCGCGTACTGATTTTCCAGGTTGCTCCGCTCAGTTCCGTCACCGTAGATGGTGAGCGACGCAATCGCATCGCCGGCCGGTTCGGCCATCCGTGCAAGAAACGGCGCAAGGCCCTTGTCCGGCTCCACACGACCGACGAACGCGAGATCGAGACGGTTGCCTCTCGCGGGCTTCGGTGCGCGGGAAATCAGCCCGGCGTCGATCGGGTTCGGCACCAGTGTCGCGGGCGTTCGACCTGATCGTGCGATCAGGTCGCGCATGAACGGGCTTGGACAGAGGATTTCGTCGAACAGGCCGATCGGGTCGAAAAGTGCATTGACCGCATGCCAGTGCAATTTCTTCGCGATGTCGTGAAGAAAGCCGCGCGGACTGGCGGCGAAGGCAAAACGCCGGGCGCGATGCAGTTGGTCGAGCGACAACGGCCGCGCCTTTCCCCGGGAATAGACCATCAGACCGGGGTTGTAAAACAACAGATGGTAGTCGTGCGCGGTCATGTACAAGCCACATCCCGAGCGCCGCTTGTAGCGGGCCAGCACGGGCAGGATCGCGCTCGACAGCAGATTGTGATAGTTGTGAACGAGGATCCGTTGCGGACGAAATCGCTCGAGCAGCGTGACGAGCGCACGCGCAGCCGCAGGCGACCACGCGCGCGAACGCCGGCTATCTTCGACATCCGGCAGCGCGTGCTCGTCGAATGTTTCGACCACAACGTCATCACGTGCGCGCAGCACGTCGACCGATACTCGATAGACCTCCTCGGCTCCGCCCCTGCGAACGAAGTCGTTGATGACCAACACACGCATCACGGCCGGCCTCAATGTACGTTGCACTGTGAGCGCGACGCGTCGTCACGGTCTTCGTACGCGGGAAGCGGCTCGGCGCTCGGGCTCCACGAGCCCGCGCCAAACCGACTTGCATGCTCGGCCTGCCGCGCGCGGCGTTTGGTCGTGTTTCGGCATTCGTGGCGGTTTCGTTGCATCGGCATTCCTGAACGGCCTCGTGGCGCCGACGCCGTTGCAGGCGGAACGACACGAGAAAAGGACACCGCCACGATAATGTTTCGGACACCGGGGATCTGTTCGCACGGTTACTTACGGGCGGTTTCAAACAGGTGTCCCGGCGCACCCGGGCGTGTTACGGTCCGTGCACCGTCCGCCTGCCAGCCGTTCAGTCGTCCGCGAATGGCCGGCCCCGCCGCGTTTGCGTCTGTCCGGTGCTTGCCGAAATGCTACGGAATCGCGCGTTTCGTCTTCGTTTCCGCTTTTGTTTGCGCAATGACGCCGACGCCAGCGACAGGCACCGCCGGCGCATGCCAGCCAACCAGCAACGCAGCGCATCGATCGATCACGTATTGCGCAGCAACCGCACCGTGCAGCGAGTGATCGAGTGCATCCTGCGTGTCGACCGATACATTCGGCAAGTGCGCGAACGCACCGGACGATGCCGAACCGAAATTCCGGACCATGACGTCGACGCCCGCGTCGAACGTACCGTAGATCAGATGAGTCTGGATGCCACGCGCAGACATGTCGCGCAGCAAGCCACGGGGCGTGTCCTTGCCCGGCCCCCGGCCGACACGCTCCATGAAGCGCCTGACCGGTACGCTCATGACATCGGTGACGAAACGGAAGAGCGCACGTAATACCGGGCGCAGGTCGCGCCCCTCGGTCAGCAGGCGGCGCCACTTGTCGAGGTTGCGCAACGAGGCGGCATAGCCGCGCATCGAATTGGTCTGGTTATTGACGACGTTCGCGAGCCTCTGCCCGCGCGGCCATATGAAAACCGGGAGATTGACCGCGATCACGCCGGCCAGCGGCCCCTGCGCGGCCGCATGAAGCGACGCGTACGCCCCTGAGCAGATCCCGAACGCAACGACTTTGTGGTGGCCGGCATCTTTCAGCCAACGCGCGGCCGCAACCATGTCGCCAATCGCCTGGTCCGAGTACGGAATGTCCGTCTGGTCGTCACGCGCACGCTGGCTGCTATCGCCAATCCCGCTCGAATCGATACGCAGGCTGCGGATGCCGAGCCCCGCGAGCGAACGGGCCAGTCGAACGGCGAGGCGCCCGTCGGCGATGCGCGGATTGGCGGCCGTATTGGCGATCAGCAAGGTGGGCGCACTGGCGCATACTCTGTCGCCGGCCGGTTCACACAACACCCCGACCAGTGATTGCGGGCCGACTCGGACCACATGTTCGACGCAGCCGTTGCCCTCCAGGGCGACTCCGCGCACGGGGCGTTGCGTGGTGACGCGAACGACCGTATCCGCACCGTCGTCGATCCAGCTCGCGATCGTATCGGGCAACGCATCGGGCAGCCGTGACCAGAGCGGTTCGCGCATCGCAACCGCCCAGTCCTGGCACGTATGAACGCTCACCGGGACACCCCGTGCCTGCAGTGCGTCCGACAGCGCAGCACTGTCGCCGTACGGTGCATCGACGAGCAACGCACGCGTCGGCAACGTGCACATGTTCGCGGCAGCGTGGCTCAGGTCGATGCGCCGGAGCGCGCCGACGAGATCGTCGGGATACGCATGGCCGAGTACGTTGAACGGCCGTTCGTGGCGAACCGCATCTCGTACGGTCGGCGGCACGTTGTCGAGCCAACGCTGTGCGACGAGGGAAAGCTCGCGTACATAGCTGCGACCACGCACGATGGGCGCAACTGCGACGAAACGCGTGAGCCCCGGCATGCCATCGGCCGCAAGGAGTGCCAACGCCGCGCCGGCGCGCACGCCGACGAGCGTCAGGCTGTCCGGCGCAACGCGTTCGTGCAGTGTCCGAACGGCCCGCTGGATGCTCGCAAGCATGCGCTCGAAGCGATCCGCATCCTGTTCATCGCCTAGCGAATCGCCGCTCGCCGGATAGTGAAACCTCAGCACCGGGAAGCCACGATCGGCGAGATGCTCGGCGAGTGAGCGCACCAGTTTATGAAGCCAAAGCGCCTCGTGGCCGAGCGGTTCGCAAATGACGATGCCATGAGAGCGATTGCCCTCGTGAAGCCAGCCGACGCATCCATCGAACTGGATGGGTGTCATGGTTTGGTCCTTGTTGTAAGTGTCTGACGGGCCGGATTTCAATGCGTGCTTGCCGCAGGCCATGGGGCAAGGGGTCGATCGCTACTCGCATGAACGAAGGGACGTGCGCGCCGGATGCGCGAACGTTCGCCGAGAACCACCCCGATCCGCGGACTCTTCGTCGTTGAGATTGCTTTTGAGAATGTACTTAATTCGCATTCCGTCATATCGCCATTTTTCACGCCGGATGACCTCGATGCGCCAGGCAGACGGCCCCGCTCGAATGTCTACGGGTAGTAGATCATTCATTTCTGACGTATTCCGTACGTCACATTACAATTTCAATACACTGAACCACACCGTTGCACGATCAAGTCATTCGGTACGCGCTTCACGGTGTAACGGCGCGGGCCGTCAACGCACCCTGGGCCGCAGACGGAATCAGCAGGTTCACGACGCGGCTCCAGCGCACCAGCGATGAGGCGTCGACGAATACGACGTCGCGCCGCTCGAGCGCAAACTGATCGGCGAGCGCGTACGATGCCGGCGCACTTCCGTCCAGGTGATAGACCTGCGGCCGGTTGCCGGGCCCGCGGCGCACCACGTAGATCTGTCGTGCGTCCGACGTGTACTGACTCACGCCGCCCGTGTCGCCGAGCGCTTCGCCCAGGCTCATTCGCCCGTCGGTCAACGTCAACGTTGCCGGGCGCGACACCTCACCGAGCACGAACACCTTCGCGTCGCTCGTCGCACGCACGCGCACCAGATCGCCGTCGCGCAGCAGGATGTTCGACGGATTCACGCCGGCCGCAATCATCGCCGGCAAGCTCACGTTCACCGTCTTGCCACCCCGCGTCACCGTGACTTGCGACCGATCGGCCGCGGTCGTGAAGCCGCCTGCGCGATCGATCGCTTCGGGCAACGTCATCGGCATGTCGTTGACGATCTGCAACCCGGGCGTGCGCACTTCGCCGTCGAGATAGACGCGCTTGCTGCGATACGCCTGGATGCGCAGCGCAATCTGCGGCTTGCGCACGGTTTCGCCGAGTCGCCTGGTCAGCGCCGTGCGAGCCTCCGCTTCGGTCATCCCTGCCACGTGTACGAGGCCGGCGTATGCAAATTGCACGTTGCCGCTCGCGTCGACCGTGTAGCCCGCCGTGACCGAGTTGGTGCCGATATTGTCGCCATTCGCCGCCTGGGCTGTGGGCAGGTTCAGTTCCGGGTGATCCCATACGACGATGTTCAGCACGTCGCCGGGACCAATGACGTACGCCTTCGGCGTGCCGAACAAGTTCCGGACCTCGGCGTCGACGCTGGCGGAACGCGTAGCGTGCTGCTGCTCGACAAACGCCGGCGTGATCTCGATCAGGTCCTCGCTCGACACGTTCTGCACGCCGTCGAGGCCGCCCGCGCCCGATGCGGCGCCCCCCACGCGCGCATTCGCGTCGCGTTCGGCCGGCGCGTGGTAGGTCATGCCGGGCGCAAATGCACATGCGCTCAGCGCACACACGGTCACCGCCGCCGCAAGCCGTCGCGGTGAACCGAGCCTCGATATGGTTTGTGTAGTCGTTGACATCGTATGTTTCCAAACAGTGCAGAAACCCGCCCAACATGACGGATTACCGCATTACGCTTGCCGGCACGGCCCGCGCTGCATTGCCGCGCATCCCTTGTCACCGCACGTCAGTCCGTGCAGGTCATCATGAGCGGCACCATGTCGCGCTTGTCTGCATCCTGTCGGCCGGCACACTCCACGACAACGTACTGCGCACCGGCGCACGCATGCATCGCCGCGTCGAACGCCGCCCGACAGGAATCGGGCAATGCGCGCTGGCGCAACCCTGCCGGTCGTGCTCCGGCCGGGTTGCTCAACCGCTGATACTTGATTGGACACTGCCTGGCGCCGTGTGTATGTGAGCAACCCCACCGAAAACCTATCTTCATACGAACATCTGATCGGGCCCCGAGGATCACGCCCCTGCCCGGCCGACCACACTGCCTGAATCCGGCGCCCGGCCGCCGCGAGCGCGGTCGCCGGATTCGTCGTTGCAAAAAAAAAGCGCACCGATCGGTGCGCGTTGCGGTGGAGGACCCTGTCACCAGGTGGCTAGGGCAACGTTGTCAACCGCCGCACCATTTGTTCAGCGTCGCGTCGAACGTGAACGTCAGAACCTGACCGATTGCCATGACCACATTCGCCCCGGTCGTCGTCTGAAGGTTCGCGTTATTCGCAATCGTGCAGTTCCCGTTGGTCGCAACGATCTTGACCGACTGACCATCAATGCCGCCGGTCAGGTTCGTCAGCGTCGTCGGCAACGCATAGTTCGCCGTCAGTTTGCTGATACCGGTCACGCTCGGCGCCGAGCTTGTGCCGACGAAGCCGTTTGACCAAAGCGCCATTGCATTGCCGGCGCTGTCAGCCGTCGGCGCGCCATAGCTATAGCGAACCAGCCCCGTGGCATTCTCGATGTGAAACTGCCAGGGCCAGATTTGCAGAAGGCGCCCGCTTGCCCATGCGCTATTGACTGCGCGCCCGTAGCGGTCCTCTGGAATATATTTGTAGCGGCCGGCCACACCATTGCCTTGCGACGCGTCGACGCAAATCTTCGAGAAGTATTCACCGGCCGGGATGTACGACGTACTGGATAAGGACGGCGTAAACGTATAGGTGTCCGTTCCTGCCGTCACGCTTCCGGCACGCGTAATGGTGCCGGTGACACCGAAGATCGTCGCCAGCGTCGTGTCGCCGGTCCCGTTGGCCGCATTGACCGGCATGAAAATCGACAGGTTCGGTGTCGTGCCGAACGACCAGCCCGGAATCGCCACGGCCCCCGTACCGTTCAGCACGATCGCTGAGCCGATCTGCTGGAACACGCTGTCGGTCTCGCAATCGATTCGTAGATTGTATGGGCCCTCGGTCGCGATAAAGACCGCTTCAGCACATCCGAAGAAGTTCCTGAACTTGATCGCGTTATAGCCGACGTTCCCGATGACCACGCCCTTTACCGTATTCGGGAATGCAAAGGTAAATTCATTGTCAGTCGGATAAACATTGAAATTCGGGTTCGGCAGAATCTCCGCCGCATAGTCGTTGCGGGCGCTCAACGGGAAGTTGATGTCGAACAGACAGTTGGTGACCTGCCCGACGACACTGAACATGCGCCCTCCACTCAGTCCCATCGTTTTCATGCGATCGTGCAGCACGATGTTGCGCGCCTGGATACCGTACAGCGGAAATCCCGTATTCGACGTTCGCCGGTCCTGCACGGCGAGCGCCGTGCCGTAGCTGAAGATGATGTCGATATTGTTCAGGTTGAACAGGTTCGACGAATCGGATCCGGGGGCGGCTGGACTGTCATCAAGATAGATGCCGAAGCTGGGTGTGTTCGTCGACAGGTCGCCGCAATGCCTGATCTTCATCGTATCCAGATTGACTTCGCGTACGTCGGCGCGCGCTTGCGTCGATCCGCTTCCGGTATCCATCCACAGCACGCCACCCCCCCTGAAATACAGGCAGTTCACGTGCGCGACGTCGAGCCAGTCCACGTTGCCTTGCAATACCAATCCATGTTGAAGCGATGCACACGCGCGATTTCCCTGAAGGGTAAAGTCACGCAGCACGCAACCGGCCAGGACGGCCGTGTTGGATGTCCATGACACGTTGCCTGTTTGCGGCAGATCCGTCGCTTCGTTATTGAAACCCGCGTTCAGCACCGTCAGGCATTGACCGCTGACGCCGGCGCCAAACTGGATGATCGAGGTGCGCGCCGAATGCCCGAACAAGGCTATCGGCTTCGTGATCGCTGGAAGCGCGCTACCCGAATAGTAGACTCCGGCCGGAAGATCGCCTTTAGCCGGCCAGATGGTCATCAGGTAGTTCAACCAGGCCGTCAGGGCCGGGCCGTCGTCGCTGCCGTAGACCACATTCGCAGCCGTGGCGGAGGCACTGGCTGCTTTCGCGAGCGTCACTTGCGTTGCGCTGACGAACGCCGCGATCGTGGTGGAGACCACAAGCGTCGCGACGCCACTTGCATTGGTCGTCGCGATATCGATTCGCTTGCCCACATCCGCAGCCGTGAATGCTGCCGACGCCGACGTCAACGCCGTCGACCCCGACGTCGTTACCCCGTCATTGACGATCCTCGTGTTGCCCTTCGCGCCGAAGTATTTGGCGCTGACCGGCAAGTTGGCAGGCAGTGCTGCCGGCAGATCGATCCATACCTGCGTGGTGCCCGCTGCGAGATTGACGACAGCCCCGCCGTTGCTCGACGCCAATACGGTGGTCCGCGACAGCGTATTCCCGCTGACGTTGTACGTGCCGATTCCGATCTCCCAGTTTCCACTCGGGGAACCGGCACCGGTCACGGCCTGCAACCCGTAATAGAAGGTATCTGCATTTGCACAAACGGACGAAAACGAACGGAATCCGGTCATTGCCCCCGCAAGAGAAAGCGCCCCCGTGCCGGTAGTCGTCGTCGTTTCCTGAACACGATCCTGAAGCTGGAATGCCATATCGATCCTCGAGGTGTGGTTGATGGATACGCTTGATGAATGTTGATGAAGACGTCGCATGCGCCGTGTCGACCGGAGCGTTTGATTCGGGCTTCTCGCAGCCACAGCGGGCGGGCCGCGCGGCCGTCCCGCTGATCCGGCGGATCGGTATGATCCTGACTTCCCCTCGCCGCCTGGATGCCGACCTGAGGACGTGCGTTACTGCCCGAGTCGGGGAATCATCGTGACCGTTGGCGCGGCGCTATAGGTGACCGTCATCGCGTCGCCCGGCTTGAGATCGATCAACCCGTTCGTCAATCCGGACGCATAGGCGGCCTGCCCGTTTCGGGACACACCGATCGACGACACGGTGCCGCCGGCGATCGACATGCTGACCGCACTCGGGTTGCTGTTCGCGAACGTCCACGGTGAAGCCCCCACCGTCTGCACAACCGGCGTCAGTTGCACGCCGAAGCCGACAAAGCCGTTTTGCGCAACGTTGTCTTCGCTCCACGACGTATAGGCCCATGAGGTCGACGAGATCAGTACGTCGATTGCACGGGGATAGTTGACCGGCTGGGCCATATAGTTTCCCCGCAGCTTGAGCGACGCGCCGGCCGTGAGCGCGCCGACCGTGATGAGGCGAGCAAAGCCGTTGCAGCAGCCGATATTCTCCCCAGTGTTGCCGCTGATCTCCGTGAACGACGTGCAGGATCCGTCCACATAGATACCGTCCTTGGAAATGCCGGACATTTGATTCTTCGAAACGATGCATCCACGGGTGTTGTAAAGCGTGATCCCGGAAACGGCGCTCAGTCCACCGGTCCCGGTGAACGTGATCGACGCGCCGCTGGCAATTCCGCTGCCCGTGACATTGCTGGACAGCGTAACGGTCGGGCCATTTCCGTTACCGGAAACCGATGTCACGTACGTGCCGACCGGGATATTCGCTCCGGATACGCCTTGCCCCACCGCACAACCGCGTGCCGACGGGTACGGCGTGAACGTCAGCGTGTTGGTTCCCGCCGCCGCTGCGGCCGAGGTCGCAATCGTTTGAGACGTCATGCACACCATCGGCGTGAAGACGATGGACGTGCCGCTCGCCACCGTGCCGGTCGTCGGCTTGCTTAGCGTCACCAAATTCGCCGTCACGCCGATCACGAAGGTTCCGGCCGCGATGTTGGGTCCACTGACGCCCTGCCCGACCGACACGCCTGTCGTTTCGTTTCCCGGTGACCCGAAACCATAGTTGTCGTTATAGGTCACACCCATCGTCGTGGCGAACGTCAACGATGTCGCGGCACTCGGAGCCGACGCGGTGGTCTTGATCGTCGCACCGAACAGGCCGACACCGGAAAAAATCACGGTCCCGCCGCTCGGCACGGTCGCATTCTTGTTTAACGTAACCGTCGATACGCCGGCCGATACGACCGTGCCGATCGGCACGCTGGTCGATCCGTTGAAATACCAGGCCGTCATGCCGACGGCGACGCCAGGGGTATTGGCAAAGTTCAGCGTCGTCGATGCCGACGTCGCAGCGATCGTCGTCAACGGGAATCCGTTCTTGTTGTTCGGATCCCATGCATTGCTGATCGTGTTCTGAGAAATGTTGACGTGGATGTTGTTTCCGGCCGGCTGCCACAGACCGATCGGCGTGCCCGCGGCATTCTTGATCGTGTTGTTGACGATCGTGATGTTCGAATTATTGAATCCGGCCGTCGCGGTCACGACCAATGCGCCATAGCCGATCGGCCCGTTTGGCGAATTGACGATTGCGCCGATGTTGGATTGAACTCCGCACGTATCCAGAACGTTATTGGCGACCGTCACGTTGTCATTGCCGTACGACTGGTAAACGCTCGTCAACTCCGATGCCACATAAATACCGGCCGCCATCGGGTTATAGATCTGGTTGTCGGTCACCGTGATGTCTTGCGCACCTACGATCGCGATGCCGCGCGCATATTTGGTGCCTACCACCCGGTTGTTTGCGATCGTGACGCGGCGAGGCCGGACGCCCTCGTTGAAATAGCCAACCACCGCAAACGCGTCATCGCCGCCGTTGATCACCTCATTGTTCGTAATGGTGATATCCGAGCTTGCCTTGGTCACATGGATGCCGTCATGCCAGATATCGAGCAGCGTATTGCCGAACACCTTCCCGTTGGCGCAACTGCGCATGATGGCGCCGCCGCCGGCCGAGTTGTTGAACTTGCACCCCGAGATTTCAAACTGACTGCAGTCCTGCAAATTGAGTGAGCCGGCATTCTCGTCCGGATAGTAGGCGGTCGCATTCTTTGAAAAGAACTGCAGATTCTGAATTTTGAAATTACTGGCGCTGCGCCAGTAAATCACCGAATTCTGGCCTTGCGCTGTCGTGCATTGCAAGATCGAGTCCCACCCGGCTCCGACGATCGACGCCGTTGCCGTCAGCGTTGTGTTGTACAGATAGGTACCCGGCGGGAAATACAGCGGGATCCCGGCATTGAGCGCCACCTGGAGTGCCGCCGTATCGTCGGTCACACCGTCACCCATCACCCCGAATCGCCTCACGCTCATCGGGAGATCGACCAGTTCCTGCAGAAGCGGGCGGGCGGTCAGGCCCGTTGCGGTACCTACAACGTATGTAGCCGGAAATTCTGCTGTCATTCAGGCGCTCCGTATCGTCGCAATTCGATCGCGATGCAAAGAAGTCAAAAAAGGGGAATCTGAAGAGCATGAGCGAGCACGATCGTTCGCACTCGCCCATTCCAGAATAGAAGCGCCATTCGTGACAAACCGTGCGCGACATGACTGAAGCCCGATTCGATGCGCACGCAACGACCCGGATCGCATGCACCGCCCGATTTCCCCGCAAACGCGCCTGCGACAAGGTACTTCTTACCCAGCCACGCCTCCATCATCGGGAACGATGACCGCCTTTCCACCCCGCTGCGCGACCGTGCCGAAGAAAGATCGGACATATCGGTATAAACACCGATGCTGTAGTCAAACTACATTCATACCATTAGTCGCTGCAGAGGATCGCTACATCCGATCCGGCAGCGTCGGGCGGCCCGTGCGTCACCGTCCGCGTGTACCGGTCGAGCCCAACCGGCCGTAACGATTCCCCGCCTGGCCTGGCATGCCGACGCGCAACCACCCAGCATCGCCAGCCGAATGCGTCCGGTGCGAATCCACCGGACGTGCGCAGCTCCAGACATCATCCGAACAACCGGCAATACGATCATGGAGAGCAACATGCGGGACACACTCTGGCCGGCCGTCGTGCTGGCAGCGACCCTCTGTACCACCGCCTACGCGGGCGACGCCGATTTCAACGCGCAGGGCGACGCCACCGATGCGTTCGCGTCGGCCGCGGCGGTCCGGCGCGCGGACCTGCTCGTGCGCAAGATGACGCTCGACGAAAAACTTCAATTCATTCATTCGCAATACGAAATGTCAAAGGTGCCGGGCGGCGGCGCCGGCTATATCCAGGGTGTGCCGCGGCTCGGCATTCCCGACCTGAACATGGTCGATTCGGCGACGGGTTCCGGCAGCACGTCGCAGGCCAGCACGACGTTCCCTGCGACGATCGCCGTCGCCGCGAGCTGGGATCGCCGCCTGTCGTACGACTACGGCAAGCAGGTCGCGATCCAGTTGCGCGCGCAAGGGTTCGGCATGGGGCTCGGCGGCGGCACCAACCTCGCGCGCGAACCGCGTGGCGGCCGCCTGTTCGAGTATCTCGGCGAGGATCCGCTGCTCGCCGGCGACCTGCTCGCCGAACGCACGCTCGCCACGCAGCGGCAGAAAGTCATCGCCACCATCAAGCACTACGCCGGCAACGAACAGGAGCACGGCCGGATGGGCGGCAACACGCAGATCGACGAGCGCACGCTGCGCGAACTCTACCTGCTGCCGTTCGAGATCGCTGCGAAGCGCGGGCGGCCCGGCAGCGTGATGTGCAGCTACAACCGCCTGAACGGCGCGTATGCGTGCGAGAACCCCCACCTGCTGAACGACGTGCTGAAGAACGAATGGGACTTCCAGGGCCAGGTGCAGTCCGACTGGGGCGCGACGCACAGCACCGCCGCCGCGATCAACGCCGGGCTCGACGAGGAGGAAGACGTCGGGCCGAGCGTGTACCTGACGCCGGCGGCGGTCAAGCAGGCCATCGCGAACGGCTCGGTGTCGACGGCACGACTCGACGACATGGTGCGGCGCAAGCTCGCGGTGATGATCCGCGTCGGCGTGATGGACGATCCGGCCAAGGGCGGCGGCACGATCGATTTCGCGGCCGCGAACCGGTTCTCTCAGGCCGCGTCCGAGCAGTCGATCGTGCTGCTGAAGAACGACGGCAACCAGTTGCCGCTCGCCGCGTCGGCGCTGGCGCGCATCGCGGTGATCGGCGGCCATGCCGACACGGCCGTGCTGTCGGGCGGCGGCTCGGGCAACACGCGCGACCCCGTATCGGGATCGTTCGCGGGCTGCGGCGGCCTGACGTTCGGGTCATCGACGGGGTGCAGCTGGTGGCGCAATCCGTGGCTGAAGGTCGACGTGCCGATCGTCGCGGCCATCCGTGCGCTCGCGCCGGCCGCGCAGGTCACGTATGCGGGCAACAGCGACCAGCAATCGCCGTTCCGCGCGTACACGCAGCAGGAGATCGACCAGGCCGCGGCACTCGCGGGCCGTTCGGACGTTGCGATCGTCGTGGTCGCGCAGCCGGCCGGCGAGGATTTCGGCGATCTCCAGAGCCTGAGCCTCGCGAACCCGTCGAACCAGGATGCGCTCGTCGAAGCCGTCGCCCGCGCGAATCCGCACACGATCGTCGTCGTCCAGAGCGGCAACCCGGTGCTGATGCCGTGGAAGGACCAGGTGTCCGCGATCGTCGAGGCGTGGTATCCGGGCGAAGCCGGCGGCAAGGCCATCGCGAACGTGCTGTTCGGTGCGGTCAACCCGTCCGGCAAGCTGCCCGTCACGTTCCCCGCGCGCGATCAGGATTCGCCGACCTGGGGGCAAAACGGTGCGTTCGACAACGATCCCGTCTATGCGGAAAAGCTGAACATGGGCTATCGCTGGTATGACGCACGCAACATCAAGCCGATGTTCGAGTTCGGCTACGGGCTGTCGTACACGCACTTCGCGTATTCGGGGCTGTCGGTGTCAACGCAATGGGACGGGTCGCTGAGCGTCGCGTTCACGGTGCGCAACGACGGACGCGTCGCCGGCGCGGAAACGCCGCAGGTCTATCTTGGCGTGCCGTACAAGGACGAACCGCCGAAGCGGCTGGTCGGCTGGGAGAAGATCCGGCTGAATCCGGGCGAGACGCGACGTGTACGTGTCACCGTGTCGCCGCGGATGCAAAGCGTGTGGGATACGTCGCGTAACGGCTGGCGCGTGGTGCCGGGCGGAACGGTGTATGTGGGTGCGTCGTCGCGGGATATCCGGTTGCAGGGGCACTGAGCAGGAATGCCCCCACGGTAGAGCCGCACACGTCGTGCGCGGCTCTACCGTATTCCCCCCGCGAACCTTACCGGAACAGCAACGCCAGCAACGTCGCGAGCACGGCAATGGCGGCGATCCCCGCCGCCATCCCGGCCAGATGCGCGGCGACCACCAGACCCGCCGGCAATCGCGTCGATGCCGCGCCGCTCGCCCCATCCGCCGGCCCGGCCCGCGCTTGCGACGCGACGCCGGTCATCACACCCCGCTCCCCTCGAGCGTATCGAGCAACGGCCGGGCCAGATGCAGGACCTGGTACACCGTGCCCGCGCCGCCATCGTCCGGTTCGTGTTCCGATACGAGTACGCGCGTCAGCCGCCAGCGCAGCGGATCGAGGCTGACGGCGGCCGCGACGGTGCCCTGCCGCGCCGCCGCTTCGCGATTGCGTGCGACCTCCTGTGCCAGCGTCGCATCGAGGTCGGCATCCGCCGGAATATCGATCGCTTCCAGCCGCACGAAGCGCCCCGTCGACGCACTGCCCTTGCGCGCATCGAGCGCGACCTGCACGTCGATCGGCGCGCGTCCGAAGCTGTCCGTCACGACCTGGAAGCGGCCATCCGTAACGAACCCGGCGAACGCCTGCTCATTGCGCCACAGATAAAGCGATGCATAGCCGCTTTCCGTCGCGCCGTGGCGGCCGGCCTCGCGCAGCAGGAACCCCTTGAAGACCAGATCCGGCGTGTCGTCCCAGAGCCTGCCGCGCTCACGCACGCGATTGCGGATGATGTCGAGGTCGTAGTCCGCCGGCAGGCGGTGCACGTAGTACGCGGTCAGCATGATCGACTCCTGGGAAAGATAAGGGAGATTCCGAACGGCTTGAGAACAGCGTAGAAGACCTTGAATCATTTGAAAATACGATGGCAGAATATTTCAATGATTTCATTTCTCAATGGATGAGTGTGCGATGAAAACGCTCGACATCGAAGCCGTGCAGGCGTTCGTGCTGACCGCCGACCTCAAGAGCTTCACGCGGGCCGCCGAGGCGATGGACACGACCCAGTCCGCGGTGAGCCTGAAGATCAAGCGGCTTGAAGACGGCCTCGGCCGCCGCCTGCTGGAACGCACGCCACGGCAGGTTCGCCTGTCGGCCGACGGCACCGCGTTCCTGGAGCCGGCGCGCGAACTCGTGGCCGCTCACCAGGGTGCGATCGGCGCGTTCGGCGCCGGCCAGCGGCGGCTGGTGATCGGCGTGAGCCATCATGTCGTCGGCGCCGATCTTCCGATGCTGCTTCGGCGCATGAGCGAAGCGGAACCGGGGCTCGTACTGGAGATCCGGGTCGCCGCATCGCGCGACGTGCTCGATGCGTTCGACCGCGGCCAGCTCGACGCCGCCGTCGCACTGCAGCACGACAGCCGGCGGCTCGACGGTGAAACCCTGCTGTCGGAATCGTTCGGCTGGATGGCCGCGACGGACTTCGAGTACCATCCGCCGCAACCGCTGCGGCTCGCGACGCAGGCCGAGCCGTGCAGCGTGCGCCGCATGGCGATTGGCGCACTGGACGAAGCCGGCGTCGCCTGGACGGAAGTGTTCGTCGGTGGCGGCGTGGCGACGATCGGCGCGGCGGTATCCGCGGGGCTGGCGGTCGCCGCGCTCGGGCATCGCGTGGCGCCCGTCGGATCGGTCGACGTGGGTGCGCGATACGGGCTGCCGCCCTTGCCGACGCGCGACGTGGTGCTCTACTCGAGCCTGACCGATGCGCGGGCCCGGCAGGCGCTGCGCACGCTCGGTGCGGCACTGCGTTCGTCGGTCGGCGTGCGGTGATGTCGCGCTTGAACAATCCGGAGAACAACATGCGCCCGCTGGACGAACTGATCAACGAACGCGAATCCGCGCTCCCGACTTTGATCGAGTGGGCGGCAGCAGCCCGTCACCCTTGCGAAATACTGCCCGCATCCGATCGGCGTGGCGAAGTGCTTTCAGCGCTTCAGGTATCCACCCGATCGACCCTGGGGGCCATCGCCTATTCGACCGGCGGCATACTGGTGGACGGAGGCTACCTTCGTCTGCTTGGTTCAGGCCACCCCAGGCTGCCCAGAGACATCGTCGGCTGGAACACGGGGCGATCGTCCGGCTTTCTATTGATCGCAGACGATGCCGTCGGCGGCTTCTTCGCGTTGAACGGAGGCGCACTTGGGGATGACACGGGTTCGGTGTACTACTTCGCACCCGACACGTTGAGATGGGAGCCCCTCGAGATCGGGTATAGCGACTTCGTGCGGTGGTCGCTCAGCGAGAAGCTGCACGACTTCTATGCGAGCTTGCGCTGGCCAGGCTGGCAAGCTGATGTCCAGCATCTGACGACGGATCAATGCTTCAACTTCTATCCGTTCCTGTGGACGAACGAAGGCTCGGTGGAACACAGCAGCCGCCAGGCGGTCAGCGTTTCCGAGCTGTACGCGCTTCATGTCAGTCCCGGATCGGGGGCGCCACGATAACCCTAATCGGCCACGACCGTTGAATAGCCGCCCCCCGCTAACTCGGCGGCTGCCATAAGTTCTTGTGGCGCAGACAGCGATCAATCGGAATGAGGCGTGCCCGGCGCATCTTCGTCACGTCGCCACCGTCAACGGACTCGAATACCATGCACGCGCATGTCAGATAATCCTCTTCGTGAACCGATGAATCCGTATACGACTTCGTCGTATACGGATGCTGGGTCGTTGAACGCATGCACGCCCGGCTGCATCGCTTTCATCGTCTCCGGACACGCTTCGGGTGCCGAGCAGACTTTATGAAACCGTCTCTTAAAACCCCGGGGCGCGGGGAGCTTCATTCGTATCAATTATCCGACGCAATGTCCCAGTATCGATCGTTCCAGAATATGGAATAAGAACGGTTGGCATCGAGTGTGTAACTTACAATGCGCCCGCTCTTTGTACCGTTTGCAGTAGAAATGGATACGGTGTATGTGTTGCAGGCAGGATCACCAATATCCATCCGCTGTCCGGGTTGTAAGGTAATTCGGCTCGAGCCGGATTTCCCCGCCCCGTCGCGACATGTCACCACCAAATGATGGACCGAGTCCGGATCGCTTGTGATCGAAAAATCCCCAGCGATTGCCGATGTGGCGATCAATGCCGATGAAGCGAGCAGCGCCAGGGGAATAATCTTCATTCGTGTTTGCTCCAGGTGTTTGTACAGGTGTGGTTGGTTGTTTGCACTGGTCTCAAAGCTGTAAAAATAGCGAAGGGATCTCCATGAAAAAGTGCCGTCTCGACTGAAAAACAACAGACTTTTTTGTGCTACCCGACCGAATTGTTTCGCCGCGCGTCAGTTTCGTCGTGATTAACCGCAGCCGCCGCGCTGTATACCTCGTATACAGCGCGGCGGCTTATCGACCGGCTCGCACTTCCCTACGATGTCGGCCGTGAGTTGCACTGCTGCCAGCCCAGATTGACTCCCCGGTGTATTCAATTGAGCCACCCAAAGCCTGACCGACCATCATGATTAGCGAATCACCGATCCAGACGCACAGTTTTCACAGCGACGATCCGGACGAAGTTTCGGATTTCATCGAGAAGATTTATGCGGATAACCGCTTTCGCGCGCAGCATGCGGACCGGAAGGCCGTGAATATGGGCGGCCAGGAATGGAACGGAATCGGCATATACGACGTCGATTACGAGATGCCGTTTCATTTCCACTCGTCGGAACCGCGTCCCAATTATTTGTTCCTGTCGTGCCGGCGCGGTGGTTCGACCTATACGAGCGGCGGAACGGTCGCACAATGCGCGGTCGGCGACGTGATGCCGATTTCGTCGACCGGCATGTCGACCTGCGTCACGCAACCGGAGGGTATCGGCCATCTGTCGGTGATTGTCGATGCCGGCGATCTGAACGACTTCGTGTCGCAATGGATCGGCAAGCCGCTTGCCGCGCCGGTCAGGTTCGACATGAAGCCGGTCGCGGCGGACGCGGCCATCGAATGGAATGCCGCGGCGGACTGCCTGCGCCGGATGATGCTGTTGACGCCCGCACCGGAGGCGGCCATTCGTGCACTGTACGAGCACATGCTGAAACACATGATGTTGCGGCACGGCAGCAACTACAGCGCACTGTTTGCGACGGATACCTGCGCGACCGAACACACCGCGCGTTCCGCGGTGGCGATGATCGAAACCGACCCGATGCGATGGAAGACGCTCGGCACGATCGCACATGCGCTCGGCTGCCCGACCGGCGCGCTGGAGAACGCGATCCGCCGGCTGACCGGCCAGCCTTCGACCGCGCTGTTTTTCGACGGGCGGCTGTACGGCGTCCGCCGTGCGCTCGCCAAAGGCGACGGCAGCTTCGTCGGCACGCTGCATGCATTTGGCTTCGCGCCGTCCAACCGCTTCGTGAGTACCTATCGGCAACGCTTCGGCGAGCCGCCGAGCGCGACTTACCGGCGCAATCCGAACGCGGCCGACATCCGCAACGATTTCCGCGGGCTCGCCGACACGTTGTGTGAAACGAAGGTCAACCGCTTCATCGACGAGTCCCTCGGCAAACCGATCGGCCTCGCCGACCTCGCGCGCCTGGCCTGCCTGAGCGAACACGCGACGATCGCCGCGTTCAAGGAGCAGTTCGCACGCACGCCGATGCAGTACGTGATCGAACGGCGCCTCCAACGCGCGCGCTGGCGACTGTGTCATACGTCCGCGAGCATCCTGTCGATCGCGCTCGAATGCGGATTCGGCAGCCAGAGCTATCTGACGACGCTGATCAAGCGTCATTACGGCGTCACGCCGCGTCAGCTTCGCCTCGCGGCCACGACGGCCCGCAGCGACAGCAACGACCGGTAAGCCGTGCGCGGCGCGATTCACTGCGCCGCGACCGGACAGTTCGTCTCACCTTCGCGGCAGTCGAGATAGCGTTGCAGCGCGGCCGATCTCGACTTCGTCGCCTCCTCCAGACATGCGGCGCGTGCGAGCGGCTCGGCCGAGCCTCCCGCCACGCCGATCGTCTGGAACGCGCACTCGGTGTCGCGAAACGCGATCCATGCGCGCTGCGCTTCGGTCAGCTTCCTCGCACCGTCGCGATCGTCCTTCAGCCGGCTCTGCAATGCGCGGTAGCGACGGTTGAGCTCGGCGTCCGCGCGCGCATAGCCACGGCTCGCGCATTCGTTCATCGCGCGTTGATCCTGCGGATTCGCACAGTCCGGCGCCGCATGCGCATCGTGTGCGGCGAGGACGGCCAGCAGCATCGCAACTGGCGCGAGCTTCGAGCGGATCGTCATGTGTGCCTTCCTCCAGCTTGATCGTGATACGGTTCGCACCCGGGTCACCGCGCAGCGCCCGCGTCCTGCGCACGCCATGCGCGCCGCTGTTGCGACAACCGGCTCGCAGCCACCCGCGCGGCCTTCCACCACGCGAACGGCCGCGGATCGGCCAGCATGCTGAGCGCGCGCGCATAGTCGAGCGCGAGGCCCGGCGTCCACGCCATCGTCACCGCACGCTTGCGAATCTGCGCGGCCACCCACAGCTCCGGCGTAACGAGCACGCGCAGAAAACTGCCCCACCCGGTCCCGCCGCCGCGCAACCGGCCGACCGCGCCGTCGATCGCCGCCTCGAGCGCGTAGGCGACGGTGCTCGAACAGTTCCGGTGCGTGAGGTTGTACGTCGCATTCGCGCGATAACGCTCCCAGAATGCGTGCAGCTTCGCGGGGTCGTAATTGCGGATCCGCACGCGCACCGTCGACGGGCACCATGCCGTCGACTCCGTCGCATAGTCCGGTTGAAACGTGCCGGGCACGTCGTTCTCGCGCGTCGCGCGCAAGATGCGCCCGAACTCCGACGGCGAGCGGTCGATCTCGGCCGCCGGATACAGGCTGATATAGATCCCTTCCGGGGATTCGAGCGCCGCGTGCCCGGTCGAGATCGTGCCGTTGACGTCGACCGCGGCGATATAGCGGTCGACCACCGGATGGTGCTGAGCCTGCGCCTTCGACGTACCGGCCGGCGTCCACACGTGCACGGTCAGTGCACGCTCGTGGTCGGCCGGCGGGCCGTCCCATTCATTGCGATCGAACCGGCTCGCGCGCGTGGCCGAATCGGCGTCAGGCAGCAACGCGGATCGCCGCGACACGTTGAATGCCGGATTGCGCTCGAGCCGCCGCACGCGAGCGGCGAGCGTCAGCATGTTGATACCGCCGAAGATCAGGAACAGCCCGAGACAGTACGGCAACGTGCCCGCGTAATGCGTCGGATAGGGCTGGTAAAAGAACGCCGCGATCAGGATCTCGAAGACACCCCACGCGACTGCGGCCTTCCAGCGGCGATACCGGACGATCCAGGCGGATACGCATTGCAGCAGCCCGTCGACGAGAAACAACGTCCCGAAGATCATCGACAGGATCAGGTTGCCGTGATGGTGCCCGGCAAAGATCAGCACCGAGGCGGCGACGACCGCGATGCCCTTCACGTAGCGCAGCGCGCGTTGCCCGCCGACGCCGGTCCATGCAACCGCGAGCGTCGCCAGCCCTTCGAGCAGGAACAGCCACGCGAACAACGTGATGGGGAAATGCATTGCGCCGTCGAGTGCATCGACGAATACGACGATCCCCGCGACCGCCCACACAACGCCGATCCAGACAATCCCCGTCGCACGCGTGCGCAGATAGTCGACGCCCAGCAACAGCATTACCAGTCTCACCATGGTCCCTTACCTCATCATCGCCGGCCGCGACTGCGCGATACGCGTGTCGCGAACCTGCGGCCGGGCGCGTGCTTCATTGTTCGTACGTCCGTGCAAGCGGCAGCGACGCGCGGATCGCCGCGGAGAAGTCGCCATCGATCGTCGCGCCGGGCGGGCGTCGAATCAGGCTCGCCGTCTTCAGCGCGTCGAACGGCATCGATGCGTCGAGCAGGCCGAGATCGTGCCCGTATCGATCCGCATAGCCACTCAGCAAGACCATCCAGCTGTATCCGACCTCAGGTGCAACCGCCCTGACGTGACGCAGGATGTTCGTCGTACAGTTGTTGAACAGCGTGTTGTAGAACTCCGGGCGGTTTTCGAGCGCATGCACGCGGCGCAGGTAATCCGCAAACAATGCGCGCGCGGTGTCGGACGTGACGTGCGCACGGAACAGATAGACGCGCTCCTTGCGCACATCGCTGCGCACACCGATCAGGTCCCGTTCGTCGGCGACGACGTACACAAGGTCGTACAGCGGCAGGAAGCCTGCGTAGGGCGAATAGCGTTGTCCGTGCCGCCGGCGCGTCTCGATCGAGATCGCCACGTATCGGCCGTCGTCCAGCCCGAAACTCAGGAACACGTGCGCGATCGCCTCGGCCGTCCAGCGCGACACGACCAGATCGACCGTCGTCACCGCATCGAGCGCGAACGTGGCGTCGTAGTACGCAGGCACGCAGTCGTCGCGCGTCCGGTATCTGAAGTTGCGCACGTCGCGCACCGTGACCCGCGGTCCGCGCCATTCGACACGCGCGACACGCGCGTATTCCGGCACCCACACGGCCGGCGCGCGCGCAAGCCGGATCAGCGACGACAGCGGGTTCATTCCAGCCCTGTCGCGGCGTCCGGTTGCAGCGCGTCGTCGCCCGTGGCGCGATCGCCCGCACCGGGTACGCGCCGCGCGGCAATGCGGCAAGCTGTCGTCGATTTCGTCATGTCGATTCACCCGGTATGCGGTCAGCGAAAGCCAGGCGACACCGATGCCGCGCGATGCCGCTTCGAATGCGGCGCGTTACTTCGTCGTGTACCCGCCGTTGATCAGGATGGTCTGGCCGGTGATCCACCAGCCGTCGCTCACCAGATGACGAATGAACGGCACGACGTCCTCGATGTCGGTGAGGCCCGTCGTGCTGAACAGCGAGAGCGCGGCTGCCGTCTTGTGATACGCAACCGCATCCGCGCCCTCGGCAGGATAGAAGAACGGCGTATCCATCGGCCCGGGCCCGACGGCGGTCACGGAAATGCCCCGCGCGCCGAATTCCTTTGCCGCCGCGCGCGTGTAATGCTCGACCGGCGCCTTGGTGCCCGCGTATGCCGCGTAGAACGGCGTGAACGCACCCAGCAACGACGTGACCAGCGTGACGATCTTGCCGTTGTCGTTCACGTGCTTGCCGGCTTCCCGCAGAAAGAAAAATGCCGACTTCGCGTTGACCGCGCTCATTTCGTCGTACTCGGCCTCGGTGATCTCGGTGAACGGCTTTTTCAGGACCTTGCCGACCGTGTTGATCGCGATGTCCGGCCGCCCGATCGCCGCTATCGTGTCCGTGAACAGCTTCTCGACCGCGCCCGCGCTCGTCAGGTCGGCCTGGAACGCGACCGCCTCGGCGCCGGCGGCCCGGATCGCCGCGATCGTGTCGACCGCATCGGCCCTCGAGCGCTCGCTGTTGTAATGAATCGCAACCGCTTTCGCGCCCTGCTGGGCCAGATCCCGCGCGATCAGTCCACCGAGATTCTTGGCGCCACCCGCGATCAATACCGTCTTGCCCGTAATCTGATGATCCGCCATCTCCACTCTCCGAGTTTCCGGAAACACGCCGCCTGCATCGGTCGATGGGCAACACTATTCCGCGATTGATTAAAAGCCGGCGCCCTGAACGATTGAATCCCGCACGCTAACAATCCCAAATTCATGGCGGCAAGACATACCGATTTCGAATCAATCAGCGGGCGAAAAAATAACGCAGGCAACGCACCGTGCGCCGAAAATCCTACCTCTAACGGCGACCATAAATTTCCATAAAATCATCGGATTTTTTTGAAAGACGACCGCCTCGTGCTGCGGAACAATCGAGCCGCCTTCAGGCAAGAAAATGCGGCTTTTCTTCAGACAAACCCCGACGCAATGCCGCATCGTCGTTCAGGGTCTGCGTCGCTCAGATGAAAACGTCATTCTTTCGCGCAGGTCCCACTGCTCATGAACGAAATCATTCGCCACTTTCAGACGACCCGCTGCATATCCCAAGGCTATCTGGAGGCCATCGATATCTCGAAACCGCTCAACCGCCACGACGTTTTTGACGTATTGGCTCGGAACGTCGCGGTGTCGTACCTCGAGAGCAGGTTCCCCCTTCCCGTTGGCTTCGATCTGATGCAGCAATTGGTGAGGTTGTCGAATTTCGACTTGTCGCCGTACACGTGGGACATATTCGAGGCTTTCGCGTGCGGCGCCTATCGCACCGACGCCTATCCCGTCGATCTCGATCCGGCGGTCCATCACACGATACCGCGCCTGCACGAGGTACTAAACCTTCGTCGCGACAGCTTTTTCGCAACGCAAGCAGCCAACCTGCACACAAATTGAAACCGGTCGAAAGCCGGTTTTCGTTGGCGGCTCATCCGGCATGACTACTTTCGCCTGACGCGGGAATATCCGGCGAGCGGGTCGAATTTTTATCCTGCTCTTGCGCGGCATCAGGGCGACTCCGACGTCGCTCCGATGCGGCTTCCCCTGCGTCGGAAACACGCGCTTTACTGAGGTACGACACAAGGTTGCCCCTGCGATTGCACGACGATCTGGTCGGACAGATGTATCCGGTTCGCGAGATCGATCACGCCGAACTGGAAATTGAAATTCTGATAAAAATTCTTATCGGTCGAACTCGGGATCGATTCCTTCTTGAAGACCATCGCCGTTTCACCCGGCATCTTTATGATCTGATTTTCATTTGGAGACCAGTCGTCCGCCGCCCAGGTGGAAGCGACCAACTCCCATTTCGGATCGACCGGCTGTGCGTGTCCGGCCGCCGAACTCAGCGTTGAAACGTAGTTCGACACGGTAATCTGCCCCGACTGCCCCTCCTGAACAAGCAGGAAACCACCCTCGGGTTTGCTGCCCTCTATTTTCTTCGTGACGGGTATCACATATTTCGCATCACTCTCGACAGTCCGGACGAGTCGATTTCATTATCTCCGCCACCGCAAGCAGCCAGCATGAGACCGAGCAGTGCGCCGGCGAGATACATCGATACGAACTTGCGCACGCGTCGCGAAATGACCGTCATCTTTTACCCCCGTAACCCAGATCGCTATTTCGGCTGGACGAGCGTAATTGACAATCCACGTCATTTCTTTCAGAAAACTTGTGGGAAATCCTGAAACTGCAAGCCCGCTAATGGCATCGATCACTTTGCGACGGCTGCCGGGCAAGCATGCAGGAGCCCGCGCTTGTACCGGGTGCATCCGACGACTCAAGGCCGGCGTACTCCGGCTCATCCGCAGCCCCTCGAATCAACGCACGCAACATTCGATAGCCAGGACTTGCCGACGTACTGACCTCAAGCCTCCCCCATCGTGGTCTGAGGCGTGTTCTGGTCGCAACGAAATGCATCGACGCGTGCCACGGTAAAATTCTCTCGCTTCATTCAGCCCCATCCATGTAGGCTACCTGTAGGCAAGCCTTGCTTACACGGGCCGACATCGATCAACATAAAATCAAGCAGTCGACTACAAAAGCCATTGATTTCGCTACACTTTTTTTCACCCGGACAATGATCTATTCGCTCGCCACCACCTACATCCGGGAACTCGAGATCCGCAAGAGCCGCTTCATCGCGTACGCAATTCCCGTCGAAGACCGCGACGCGGCGATGCAGGCGCTGCAACGCCTGCGCGACGAGCATCCGGCCGCCACCCACGTATGCTGGGCACTGCTGGCGGGCGGCCAGTCGGGCATGTCGGACGACGGCGAACCGTCGGGCACCGCAGGCCGTCCGATCCTGGAAGTGCTGCGCCATCACGATCTCGACGGCGTGCTCGGCGCGGTCGTGCGTTACTACGGTGGCGTAAAGCTGGGCGCGGGCGGGTTGGTACGCGCGTACACCGATGCAATCGCGTCGGCGCTGCTCGATGCCGAGCGCATCGAACGCATCCGCTACACGCGGCTCGCGATCGAGATCGGCTATCCCGAGGAGGCGCGCGTGCGCCGCTGGATCGAACAAGCGGGTTATGAACTGGTGGACAGCGCGTACGGGATGACGGTGAAGCTCGTGATCAAGCTGCCCGAGACCGCCGACGGGAATGCGCGAACCGAGTTGTTCGACCTGACGCAAGGGCGATCGGGCTTTCCCGATCTGTGACGAACGGCAATCGCCCGCTCCGTCGCGCCGGCTATCTGCAAATTCCGCCGAAAAATCAGATACATCCGATAGAAAAAACGCGCGCCGCCACTTAATCTCACCGGGTTCCCGGCGACTCGCGCCACAAACGTCTTACCCGCAGGCCGGCACAGGCAGCACGTAACCGCCACCGGCCGAGGCGGCACGCCAAGGCCGGGCGTGCCGACGTGCGGTTCGTCACGCGTCGCCAATCATCCAAAACTCGGCTACGGGATAACGGACGCATGCATCAGGTACAGACACTGCAAGCCCAGCTGGCGGAACTCGATCGGCGCATCAAGGCGGCACGGAGCCGCGAACGCAGCGCGGTGCTGGCGCAGGTGCGCGAGCTCGTCACGAGCTACGCGCTGACCGCACGGGAAGTCTTCGGGCAGGGCTACAGCCATCGTGCAAAGCTGTTCACTGTCGGCGTGAAGTATCGCGACCCGGCAACCGGGGCGACATGGAGCGGGCGCGGCCGCGTACCTGCATGGATCGTCGGGCGCGACCGCACCGCGTTCCTGATCCAGGAGTAACGCGCGCCGCGTTGCACGGCGCGCCCCTTCATCGCATCGAACCCGCCACGACCGCTCAGTAAGTATCCGGCACGATCATGTCGTCCGGCGTCGGCCGGCGGATGTAATCCTCGTGATGCTCGCGCGGCGGCAGGTCGATCGGCGCGTGCGGCACCTCGTGATACGGCACCTGTTGCAGCAGATGGTGAATGCAGTTCAGCCGCGCGCGCTTCTTGTCGACGGCCTGCACGACCCACCACGGCGCTTCCGGAATATGCGTGCGCTGCAGCATCTCTTCCTTCGCGGCCGTATAGGCTTCCCAGCGGCGGCGGCTTTCCAGGTCCATCGGGCTCAGCTTCCACTGCTTCAGCGGATCCTCGATCCGGCTCTGGAAGCGCACTTCCTGCTCGTGATCGGTGATCGAGAACCAGTATTTGACGATCTGGATCCCGCTGCGCACCAGCATCTTCTCGAACTCGGGCACCGAACGGAAAAACTCCTCGTATTCGTCGTCGGTACAGAAGTTCATCACGCGCTCGACGCCCGCGCGGTTGTACCAGCTGCGGTCGAACAGCACGATCTCGCCGCCGGCCGGCAGATGCGCGACATAGCGCTGGAAATACCATTGCGTACGCTCGCGGTTGCTCGGCGCGGGCAGCGCGGCGACCCGGCAGACCCGCGGGTTCAGCCGCTGCGTGATGCGCTTGATCGCGCCGCCCTTGCCGGCCGCGTCGCGCCCCTCGAAAATGACGACGAGCCGGTGCCCCGTGCTCACGACCCAGTCCTGCAGCTTCACGAGCTCGCCCTGCAGCCGGAACAGCTCGCGGAAATACTCCTTGCGTGCCTCGCGACGTTCCTGCGAGAACAGCAGGTCGTCGTTGTCGTCGAAGCGGCGGTCGTCGAGCTCCATCTCGAGCTCTTCGTCGTACGCGTCAACCAGATCTTCCTCGAAACGGCGCTGGCGCGCCTCCATCGACTCCATCGACTCCATCTCGGTGAGGTTGTCGGTTCCGGTCTCGGTGCGGGTATCGTTGTCGCCCATGGGGCCTCCTTCCATCATTGACGCAGCCAAACTCCGCCATTATCCCAGTGTCGCGCGTCAAAATCATGAAATGAGGGCCGCCACACCCGTCAGAAGCGGTACGCGAGCAGCACGCTGGCCAGCACGGGGTTCGCGGAGATATCGAACGTGTTCGACGCGAGCTGCCGGTTCGGCTGGTCGATATCCAGCGTGATCTTGGTCCGCAACGGGATATAGGTCACCATGCCCGTGATCCAGAACTGGCGCGTGATCTGGTAGCTCGCGCCGACGGTGAACACCGGCTCCCACACGCTCTTCACCTTCGCCGATACGTTGGTCTTCCCCGACAACAACAGGTCGCCGCCGGCATCCCAGATGCGCTGGAACAGCGACGGATCGAGCAGCAGCGACTGCAGGCTGCCGATGTCCCCGCCCGCTGCGAGCAGCCCGCCGAGCGACGCGAGCTTGCGCTGGAACACGGGATTCAGGTTCGTGTTCGTGAAGCGCGTATAGCTGATGCCGATGCCCGCGAACGGGCGGAAACGATCGTCGCGCTCGCCGAGGTAATACTTGAACACGACGGACCCGAGCCACGCGCGCGTGGTCGCGAGCGGGTTGCTTTGCGTGTTCGCGAGATCGATCAGCGGCAAGCGCCCCTGGACACCCGAAAATATCCGGTCGAGCGGCAGCGCGATACTGCCGTTCCCGCGCAGCGTCAGTACCGGCGGGATGCCCCCGCCGAGTTCGGCCGCCCAGTTCTCCGAGAAAAAGTGGGTAAACGTGAACGCCAGCGTGTTCGTATTGCTGAGCGACAGGCTCGAACCCTGGTTCTGGAAGCTGTTCAGCCCGAGTGCGTCCGTGTGCGTCGTCACCGGCGTCGATCGGCCGGTCGTGCCGACGAAGTGCCAGCCGAGGGCGACCATGTTGCGGTCGTCGCCCATCAGCTGCGTCAGCAGCGGCAGCGCCTGGGCGGCCGGCAGATCGGGCAGCCGCGACGGGTCGATGGGATGCAATTCGTACGGCATCCGGTCGGCATGGACGACGCCGCGCGCCGGCGCGTCGTTAGCCGCCTCCTGCGCGGCGCCTGGCTTGCAGCCGGTGCCGGCGTCACCGCCGCCGTCGTCGAAGCCGATGCCGGCCGCGCCGTCGTCGTGCATTGCCGCCGCTCAGTGCCCCCGTCACCTGATTCACCACGCCTTGTACCGGCGCCAGCGGCTGCACCGTGCCGCCGCCACCGCCGAGTGCCCCCGTCACCGCCCCCACGGCGCCCGATAGTGCCTGGC